>DAIMKK010000062.1:0-10077 GCA_036721745.1 Pseudolabrys sp.
CCGACGACGGTGAGACACTTCTCGCTTTGCCGGTCGAGGGACTCGATACGCAACGACTTGTTGAGTTCATGGCCCTCTGTGCGCCGGTGGTGCCTCGGTTGATTATCACCGCGCGTCGGGCACTTGCGCTCGGTCTCGACGCGACGACGCCCGTGGCCTTGCAACTCATCGCAGGTTTCGATGCCGACACAATCCTCGCGCTTGTGGCCGATGCCAAGATCGGTCGCCCGCCAGACGCTTTGGAAGCCGGCCGGGCGGCCATTGCCGCGATCCAACTCGTAAAACTATCGCAAGGCTTGCCTGCGGTGCTCGTCGCCGAGGTTGCGGCGCCAGATGCGCTTTTATCCGAACACCGTCTCGTCACCGTCGAGGCTAAAGCGGTTGACGATTTTGGCGAAGAAATCATCCAATCCCTTGCGATCGCCAGCAAAGCCTCGGTACCGCTAAATTCCGGCTCGCGCGCGGATTTCGTCGTTTTTCGTGACGCGATGGGGGGCAGTTCAGTTGCTATCATTGTCGGCAAGCCCGACTTGTCAAAATCCGTGTTGGTGCGTCTGCACTCGGCCTGTCTCACCGGTGACGTATTCGGCTCGAGGCGGTGCGATTGCGGCGATCAGCTCAAACTCGCGATTAAGCGTCTTGAAGCGGTGGGCGGCGGCATCGTTCTTTATTTGGCGCAGGAGGGACGCGGGCTTGGCCTCGCCAACAAGATGCGGACCTATCAGATGCAGGACGATGGGCTCGACACAGTCGATGCCAACCTGACGCTTGGTTTCGACGACGACGAGCGCGACTATGGAATCGCTGCGCGCATGCTGCAGATGCTCGACTGTCGTCGCGTGGTGTTGCTGACGAATAATCCGGCCAAGCTCGAAGGTCTTGCCAAGTCTGGAATCGAGATTACCGGACGGATGCCGCTTGAGGCGCCGATCAATTCCGACAATCGCCGTTATTTAACCGCGAAGGCCGCTCGGGCCGGCCACCAACTCAATTATGTCCTGACGTCATTGGCCGAACCATCGGGGGTCGCTCACGACGTGGCTCCGCTGGTACCTTGATATCGACGGCATCGATATTTTCGTGGCAAAAACGACAGGTGGGTTTTTCCCGCGTTTAAGGAACGATAGCGGTCATGCCACACGCTAGCCCGGGCCGATTGATCGGCGAACTGACTTTTCAAGAAATTTCAAAAGTTCTCAGCGAGAGTTCGATACTTTGTCTGCCAATTGGCTCGATCGAGCAGCACGGTCCGCACCTGCCGCTCAACACCGATGTCGTATTGGCTGAGGGAATTACAAACCTCATTATTTCCAAATGGGGCAAAGAATTCGACCTTTGGCAGCTTCCAACGATATCGATAAGTCTTGCGCGCGAGCATGAGTGGGCGCCCGGCACCATGTCGCTGTCGATCCAAGGAATGACGATCCTCATGCGCGACCTGGGGCGGGAAATCGTTCGCGCCCTGCCGGCGCGTAATCTTGTCGTCATCAATGGCCACGGTGGCAACAAGGGAATTCTGGAAGCTTTGGCGCAAGATTTGCGCGCTGATTTTGATCTCAATGTCTGCATCCTGCATCCGGCTGCCTTGGCGGGCGTCGACGCGAATTCGGCGTTTCATGAAATACATGGCGGAAAAGACGAGACGTCGATGATGTTGGCGATCGCTCCCCACTTGGTTCGGCGGGATCTCATGGCTCAATTGAAAAGTCCCCCTGATGAAGAGGCCATCAGAAAGGCGATCCTCCAAAACGGGGTAACGTGGCCGTGGACGACGGACGATAGACGGCTCTCCGACACAGGCGTGATTGGAGATGCCAAGTCGGCATCGGCGGAATTCGGGCAACAAATATTGAATAGTGTCGTCGAGACGGCTGGCGGCGTTCTCAAGCAGCTCTTGGGAAACCAGCGCTTTTCGCACCGCTAGAGATGCGGCGTCTTAAGTGTGACGTAGTTCATACAGGGATGCGGACAGGACGCTCATGATCTCGGCACCAACAACTGCAGGGCATTGACATGGCCGAGCTCAATCGAGTGTTTGACGGGGTCCTGGATTTCGTCCCAACGGTAACCGCCGCTGGCGGCGGATCGGGCTATGCTAAGCGCGGTCGAGCGCCGCGGCCAATAGCCCGGTTTTGCTCTTAATCGGCGAGATTCAGAACGCGTTTGACGTGAAATTCCGCCCCGAACAGGAAGCCGGGGGTCGATTCTAACCGAAGATCACGTGATATCTGCTCTTATCATTTAGGTGATTCGAACTTTACATGGCGCGTGGCTTAGCGGATAACTTGATCGCGGCGGCTGGGGGTTATCCGAGTTTCTCTCCCGAATACCAGCGCCACCAGGGAACGAAAGGACCAATGAAATGACGCACACGACGATGGGAAGTGAACAGGCTGAACAAGAAATCTTTGCCTTCGAGGTTTCCGACGAGGCACTGGAAGCTGCGGCTAGTACGGCGAACGCGAATGCGGCGAACTACACGCTCGCGGCCTGCAGCGGCCTGTCTGTCTGCCCGGCCTGACCAATTTATTTGATTGGTTCCGGCTACTAAGTTTGTCCCTGGTTGTGGGACCCCAATGTCCCCGGCGACGCGTAGGCGTCGTCAGGGACACGCGTTTGGGCGGATTATCTTCGGGGGTGCGCCACTCCCCATGATGATAGCTTTCCCTTAAGCTGTTGATCCCAGGCGCCCTGATAAAGGGGCCCAGCCAATATCTGCGGATCTAAAGGGAGGGGGAGGGATGTTTGTATTTTTATCGCGATTCCTGAAAGCCGGCGCTGTGCTGCTGGCGTTGACCGCCGGCGCTGCCGCCGACGACTACCCGAACAGGCAAATAAGGCTGATCATTCCGTTCCCGCCGGGCGGCAGCAACGACGTGGTCGGCCGCCTGGTCGCCCGTCATTTGAGCGATGCGCTCGGCCAGCAGGTCTACGTCGACAATCGCGGCGGCGCGGGCGGAACGATCGGGACCGATATTGCCTCCAAGGCAGCACCGGATGGCTATACGCTGCTCGTTATCTCGCTGGCGCATGCGGTCAATCCGTGGCTCTACAAGCTCCCATACGATCACGACAAAGCCTTCGTTCCGATCGGTAGTTTCGGCAGCGGCACCAACGTTCTTGCGGTCAATCCGGATTTACCGGTTCATTCGGTGCAGGAATTGATCGCGCTCGCCAAGCAGAAGCCCGGCGAACTAAATTATGCGTCCGCGGGCGTCGGCAGTTTCCAGCATCTCGGCGGCGAGCTGTTCAAGCTGCTGGCCGGTGTCAACATCGTGCACGTGCCGTTCCGGGGAGGCGGCCCCGCGATGATCGACGTCATGGGCGGTCATACAAAAATTATTTTCAGCTCGTTGATTCAGACGACGCCGCACGTCAAGTCCGGCCAGCTCAGAGCGCTCGCGACCGGCGGCGCCAAACGCAATCCGGTAATGCCTGATGTGCCGACCATCGGAGAAACCGTGCCCGGTTATGAGGCCAATAATTGGTGGGGCATGCTGGCGCCCGCGGGCACGCCGCCGGCGATCATCGAGAAACTCAACAAGGCGATATCGGCCGCGCTCGACGCCCCCGAACTGCAGCAACAATTCGAGAAGGAAGGCGCGTCGGTTGTGAAAATGGCGCCGGACGAATTCGGGAAATACATCGAAGCGGAAACGGCCAAGTGGGGCCGCGTCGTCAAGGAAGGGCACATAACGGCCAAGTAGGTTCCACGGGCCCTTGACGTTTCATCATCGACGCCGCGCCGGTGACGGCGCGGCGTTTTTAATGACGGCTTAGCTGCCCTTGAGGTCGTGCGCCTCGGCGAAGAACAAGTCCTTCCACGACGACGGCATGTGTTTGAGGCGGCCGACTTTGTGCATGAACTCGACGTGCTTCATTAGATTGGCCGGCGCGGTGGTGTAGTCGATGTCGGGATCGTTGATCATCGCCACCAGATCGTCGGCCGAATTCTTCTTGTCGTTGGTAAGTTTCAGGTAGATCTGCGCCGCCGCTTTCGGCTCGCGCTTGATGAACGCGTTGGCTTCCTCATGCGACGCGCGCACCGCCATGCAGATCTTCGGATTGGCGTCGTGGAAGGTCTTGGTGGTGACCTGGATGCCGTTGGTGTGTTTGCCATCCGTGGCGTAGCTGTTGAGCACGGTATGAATGCCGGGAACCTTGAGCTCATAATAATTGAACGGCGCCACGGCGAAATGGCTGTTGACCGTTTGGCTCGTGAGCATCGACTGCATGGCGTCGGGGTGGCCCATGGTCACGGTATAGGCATCGAGTTTGTCGTACTTGTCGAAGCCCCATAGCTTGGCGGCCGCCATTTGCAGCGCCATCGCCTGACCCGAAATCTTGACGGGCACGGCGATGCGGTCGGCATCGCTGAAGTCCGCGATCGTCTTCACCTTCGGATTTCGCGTCGTCAATATGTAAGGCATCGACTGCACGGTGCAGATCGCGCGCACTTCGATCGGCGAACCGAACGTCTTGTCCCATAACGTAGCGAGCGACGGTGATGCGACGTTGACGAACTGAATCTGTCCGCTCAGCAGCCCGTCATTGAGCGCGCCGGGCCCGCCCATGGTCTGCCAGGCGACGGTGAGCCCGTTGATGCCGAGCTTGGCCGCGTGCTGCTCGATCAACTTTTGCTCCTCCATCACCATTTGCGGGAGAAACGGCAGGCCGTATTGCTTGCCGAGCTTGATGCTGGAAACTTCGGCCGCGGCCGGCCGGACCAAAGCGGGAAGTGCGACCAGTCCGGTGACAAATTCGCGTCTGTTCATGACGTCCTCTCAATTTTACAATTTGCGACAGTCTATTTGAATCCGAACAGCCGGGCGGGATTGTCGGCGAGAATGCGTTTGCGCATCGCCGCGTCGGGCGCCCATTCGCCGAGCAGGTTATAGAGCTGGATCGTGCCGACGCGGTCGTGGAACGACAGATGCGGAAAATCGCTGCCCCAGATCAATTGGTCCGGCACGCTTTGCATCAGCGCCTGCGCGATCGGCTTGACGTCGGCGAAGCCCGGCGAAGTCGAGAAACGATAGATGCCGGTCAGCTTGACCCAGCAACGCTTGGAGCCGTCACCGACGAGCTTGAGAAATTCCTGAAAGCCAGCTTGCCCCGGGCCGTCTTTGGCAGGAAACAGTCCCATATGCGCCACCGTGAACTCGATCGGCAACGCGCGCAGTGTCGGCATCAACTCGCTGACCAGCCAGCCCGGCGTCAAGAAGTCGAGATGCCAGCCAAGTTCTTTGCAGATTTTGGTTAGCCGCGCGATACGCGGAAGCATCGAGGCGGCCAGCCCGGCCTCCGGCTTGCGGATCGGTGAAATATTCACGCGAATGCCGCGCACGCCGAGCGCGTTCAGATCGGCCAACTCCTTGTCGCCGGTCTTGCTTTCGTCGAGGTCGATGATGCCGCGCCGGATCGCCGGATCGAGTTCGCGCATGGCATCAAGCATGCAGGAATTGTCGAAGCCGTAGGCGCTGGGCTGCACGAAGACGTAGCGCACAAAGCCGAGACGCCGCGCCAACTTGAGATAGGCCTCGATCGGCTCGTAGGGCGGTTTGTAGCGGATATCGGCGCCGTAGGCATAACGCTCGGCCGCTCCGAACACGTGGAAATGCGCATCGCAGGCGTTCGCCGGCGCAGCGAAAGCCGGTTCAAAGCCGGCGTCCGGATCGTGCTGGGTCAAGTCATCCATGGCCTTCCCATCATGCTGCTTGATTGAATTGCACCGGCAGGCCCTGGGCGGTCAGAGCGCCAGCGCCGGCCCATGCCGTTGCTTGGATCGAGGACCAGACCGGAAATTCGAGCTGGGCGCGCAGGTTCGCGATCGCATTCAGCGTCGGCAATTGCGAGCAGAGGCGACAAACAGGCTCGTGCTTTGCGGCGTCACGGTGCGCAGCGCCAGCTCGATCACCTGCTCCTCGGTAATCTGGCCGAGTTCGGCGGTGGTCTTGCAGAAAAAGCTGTTTAAGGTTTCGACCGCAATGCCCGAGGATTGCAGATAGTCGCGCAGGCCGTCGTTAACCGGCTTGAGATAAGGCGTCACCACCGCGGTGTTGGTGACCCCGTCATGGCGCAACGCCTCGATCATCGCGCCGGCGGTGCTCACGACGGTCGCGCCGGTTCGCTCGCGCAGTTTCTCGACCATTCGGGCATTGCCGGCCGGGCCGCCGAGGAAACCCGCGGCGGTGCAGCCGTAGATCACCAGATCGAATTGTTCATCCCCGAACGGCTCGATGGCGGCGAGCGTCGCGTCGGCATATGCCGGCAAATCTTCCAGCAGCAGCGTGCGCGCCGGACGTTTCACCCGCGCCACTGGAATCGGCGCCAGCGCCGGACAGAGCGCGGAAATTTCTGGCTCCATCGTCGTGTTGTTCTCGGGCACCACGATCAGCGCTTTAATGTTTCGCGGCATGAATTCCCCGCATGAATGTGCTCACACCGTCAGCTTGAACAGCGTCGTGGTTTCCATGTCGTCGCCGAACCAGGCGCTGATGGCGGCTTCGCGTTTGTCGATATATTTCGGTTTGCCGTTTTCCAACACCATCGGCACGTCGTGGCCCGGCACCAGGATATTGCCGGGCCGCTTGCGCCACAGCGTCCAGATCGCATCGATTGACGCCTTGCTGACCGCGGCGTCATAGGTCATGTCGGTGGTGCCCGAGACCAGTTCGGCGCGGTTCTTGGCGGCGTCGCCGGAAAAGATGACGTCGCGCTCGCCCGCGTGCAACACGAAGACCAGGCAGCCGGGCGTGTGGCCGGGCGCGAGATGCGCGGTGATGCCGGGAAACACTTCCTCGCCTTCCACTGCGGTGTGCAGCTTGGGCCAAGTGTTGAGCTCGCGCATGTAGAGCTCGGGCACCGGTGTTTCGCCCCACGGCACTTTCAATGACTACACTAGTTCGTCGGCGCCGATCACGATGCGCGCCTTGGGAAACAAGGTCCAATTCACCGAATGATCGTGATGCGAGTGAGTGAGCAACAGATCGGTGATATCGGCCGGCTTCAGTCCGCGCTCGGCGAAGCGTTTGATCAACATGGTGCGCATGCTGAAGCCGCCGGTATCGACGAGCACAATGCGGCCATGCGCGCGTAGCAATACCACCGAGCTCCAGCCCAGCCCGCCGTGACAGACCGATTTGCCGGGGAAGCCCTGCACGACGATGTCGAGATCATAGTCGTTGATCTTCATGGCGTGTTCGATTCGTAAGGCGCGTTCGAAACCGGCAAAGCCGGCAGCCCGGCCTTGGCGGCTTCTTTTTGCAAGGCCGCGACTTCCTTGGGGTGATAGGGCAGGCCGGTGCGCCGGCGCGTGGCTTCGGAACGGCGCTCGCGTTCGCCCGGCATCAGGATTTCATCGACGCCCTCAGCCGTCGGAATGGCGTGCACGCGCTGCACCAGCGTGTCCATGCGATTGAGATATTCGTCCTTCGGGATGAACAGGTCGGGCTTCATGGCCAGGAAGAAGTGGCCGACATTCTGCGGCCGGTCGTAATCGAGGAACTGATTGCCGACGTCGCCGGCGCAAGCCGCGCCCGAGATGACGCCGCCCATGATGTCCATCAGCATCGATATGCCGGACCCTTTCGGCCCGCCGATCGGCAGCACCACGCCGCCGTCGAGCGCCACGTTCGGATCGGTGGTCGGGCGGCCTTGCGCATCGAGCGCATAACCGAGCGGGATTTGCTCGCCGCGGCGCGCCGCGCGTCTTATTTTGCCGCGCGCGGCCACCGCCGGCGACATATCGAGATCGAACGGCAGTTCCTTGCCGGACGGCGCTGCGGCGGCGAACGGGCTGGTGCCGAGGAAAGCCTCGCGGCCGCCCCAGGGGGGCATCGCCCGCGACGCATTGCTGAAGACGAGCGCAATGAATCCGGCCTCGATCGCCTGTAGCGAGTAGCAGGCTGTCATGCCGAAATGCGTGCTATTGCGCGCGGAAACGACCCCGACGCCGAATTCACGCGCCATGTCCATGGCCTCGGCCATGGCCTTGGTGGCGACCACGAAGCCATAGCCGTTTTGCCCGTCGAGCGAACCCACCATCGGCGTGACTTTCTCGACCACCAGATCCGGCTTGGGATTGACCAATCCGCGCCGCAGCCGGTCGAGATATTGCGGCAGGAATTGCAGGCCGTGGGTGTCGACACCGCGCAGGTCGGCACGCACCAGACAACCGGCCATGGTGGCGGCGTCTTCTTCGGATAGGCCATGCGCGACCAGCAGGCGGCGCCCGAAGGCATCCGCCGCCTCCGCCTTGGCATAGACCGGACCTGGCGCCGTATCGGCTTTCGCTGTCGTCATGTTTTCAACTGCCATTCAAGCCATAGGCCTCGGGGAAGAACATGTCCTTCCAGGAATCCGGTTTCTTCTTGATGCGTCCGACCTTGTACATGAAGTCGACGAACTTCATCAGATTAACCGGCGTCGTCGTGTAGTCGACATCGGGATCGGCCACCATCTTTTCGAGCGCATCGACTGAGTTCTTGTCCTTGGCGATGGTCTTGTACATTTCCGCCGCCTCGCGCGGATGCGCCTTGATGAAAGCATTGGCCTCGTTGAAGGCGGCGACGACCGCGGCGCAGATTTTCGGATTGGCGTCGTGGAATTTCTTGGTCGCCACCAGCACGCCATTGGTGTGCTTGCCGCCCACTACATCATAGGACTTGAGCACCTGATGGACGCCGGGCGTCGCCAGTTCGTAGTAATAGAACGGCGCGCTGGCGAAATGCGAATTGATCTCGGTCCCGCCACCCATCACCGCGGCGGCCGCATCCGCGTGCGAACGCGTGATCGTGATGGAATCGAGCTTGTCGTAGTGATCGTTGCCCCAGATCCTGGCCGATTCCATTTCCAGTATGAGCGCGTGGCCCGTGAGCTTGACCGCGGGCAGCGCGATCTTGTCCTTGTCGGTGAAGTCCGCGATCGTCTTCACGTTCGGATTGCGCGTTACTAGCACGAACGGCATCGATTGCATGGCAATGAGCGCACGCACCTCTTGCGGCGTGCCGGCGGTCTTGTCCCAAATAGTCGCCAGCGTGGTGCCGCCCGGTCCGATGAAGTCGGCCTGTCCGGCGAGCAAAGCGTCGAGCTCGGCTGCCGGTCCCACGCGTTGCGTCCAGGTCGTTTTGACGTCGCCAAGACCGGCTGCCTTGGCGTTCTTCTCGATCAGCTGCTGCGCCTCTATGACGATCATCGGGAGGTAAGGCAGGCCGAACTGCTTCGACATATTCACCACGCTGACTTCGGCCTGAGCGGTGCCGCCAAACGCGATGGCGCACAGAGCGGCGGATGCGAACTTTCTCCACATGGCTTCCTCCCTCGTTTTTTGTATTCGTCAGAATTGATAGAGCCGTGCCGGGTTGTCGACGAGAATCTTCGGTAACTCCGTCCAGTTTTTGGTCCAGGCCGCCAGCCGGGCCATCATTGAGGAATCTCGCGTACCTGTTTGGCCTTCTCGGTCATGGCGGCGAGCAGGAACTGAATGTCGGTGCCGGTTGAAACCATGCGCGCGCCCATGGCGACGAATTCGGCGGCGAGCTTCGGCTTGGTCGAGAGGCCGCCGACGCCGACGTGCTTGCTGTGCTTGCGGCAGGCCGCGATGGTTCGGGCATAGGCCTCGCGCACTTTGGGATGCTCGAGCTGGCCGGCAAGTCCCATGCTGGCGAGCATGTCGTTGACGCCGATCAGCACCATGTCGACGCCTTCGACTGCGGCGATTTCCTCGGCTTGTTCCACCGCCTCGGCCGATTCGAACTGAACGATCACCATGGTGGCGTCGTTGACCGCGGCATTGGCTTCGGCGGTCGGGAACGAGCGGTATTCCAGATGCGGCAGGGCGCCGCCGGCGCCGCGCTCGCCGAGCGGCGCGAATTTCACCGCCTTGACCACCGCGCGCGCCTCCTCGGCCGACCGGATGCCCGGGGCGACGATGCCGAGCGCGCCGCCATCGAGCACGCGCTGGATATATTCGGGCGTATTGGCGGGCACGCGTACCATCGGGACGATCCCGGCGCTTAATGCCGCCAGGCAAATCTGCCCGGTGGCGTCGAGCGTCATGGTCGAGTGCTCCAGATC
>DAIMKK010000063.1:0-10061 GCA_036721745.1 Pseudolabrys sp.
GCCGGGCTCGCCCGGCGGCCGTTTTTACGTCACCATAAGGCGGGGGAACCGCTCTCGCCTAAGCGGGTTATCGCGCGCATGTATTCGGTCGGCATGGAAGAAGAATATTTCGTGTTCGACGCCAAGACGCGCCGGGCGGTGCGCCGCGTCGACAAGAAATTCCTGGCCCTCGCCCGCAAAAAACTCGGCGACCGCGTCATGACCGAGATGCTGCAATCGCAGATCGAGGTGGCGACACCGCCTTGCGTCACCATGAAGGAAGCGCGCGATCATCTCGCACACTATCGCCGCACGCTCGCGCAAGCCGCGGCCGACCACAAGCTCGGCCTCGCCGCCATGGGCACCTTCCCGCTCGCGTTCTGGCCCGAGCAGATCGTCACACCGAAAGCGCGCTACGACGCAATCATGGACGACCTGCAGATGATCGGCTACCGCAACATGCTGTGCGGCATGCATGTGCATGTGGAGGTGCCGGACCTCGACACCCGCATCAATCTCATCATGCGACTGACGGCCTACCTGCCGCTGCTGCTCGCGCTCTCGACCTCCTCGCCGTTCTGGCAGGGCCACCTCACCGGACTGTGCGGCTATCGCCTGGCCGCTTATGACGAGCTGCCGCGCACGGGCCTGCCCGAACTGTTCCGTACCAATGACGACTATCGCGAATACGTCGCCGCGCTCACCTGGGCGAAGATCATCCCGGATGCGAGCTATATCTGGTGGGCGATCCGGCCGTCACTGGGCAACCCGACCGTCGAGTTGCGCGTCGCCGACAGTTGCACGCGGCTCGATGATGCCGTTGCGATCGCCGCTTTGTTCCGTTGCCTGGTGCGCGCGCTCGACCGCGACCGCGCGCTCAATGCCGGCTTCGACCGGGTCGGGCGCGCCATTACGCAAGAGAACAAGTGGCGCGCGCAGCGCTATGGGGTGGCCGCCACCTTCGTTGATCCGTTTTCGCGCTCCCCGCTCACGCTCAAGCAATGGCTCGACCAGGTGTTCGACTTCATCGCCGAGGACGTCGACGCGCTCGGCTGTGCGCCGGAAGTGCGGCGCCTGTACCGGATCCTCTCGGAGGGCACCAGCGCCGACCGCCAGATCGACCTGTTTACGAAGGCCAAAGCCGCCGGCCGCCAAAGATTAACGGCGATCAAGAACGTGGTGGACTGGGCGGCGCGCGAAACCCAAGCCCTCGATGCTAAAAGGCCCTAATTCCAAGCGCCATCCGGGCTTCCCCTTCTTGTCCCGGCCACCTATAAAGTGCCGAAGTTTCATGCGCATCGAGCGATAAACGCGCGCCAGCCGCCGGGAAGCCATGCCCAAGACGCTCTACGTCCTCAACGGACCGAATATGAACCTGCTCGGCACCCGCGAGCCGGAAAAATACGGCCGTACCACGCTCGCCGACGTCGAGAAGCTGTGCCGCGCAACCGCCAAACGCTTCGGGCTCGACATCGTGTTCCGGCAGTCGAACGTCGAGGGCGAACTGGTCAACTGGATCCAGGAAGCGCAAGCCAAGAAGGCCGCCGGCCTAGTGATCAATCCGGCCGGCTACACCACCACCTCGGTTGCCATACTCGACGCGCTGCTGACGCTGAAAATGCCGGTCATAGAAATTCACGTCACCAATATCCATGCGCGCGAAAAATTCCGGCAGAATTCCTACGTCTCAAAAGCGGCCAAGGCGGTAATCGCCGGTTTCGGCGCCGAAGGCTATGCACTGGCGATCACCGGATTGGCCGGCATGGTCGGCGCCAAGGCCAAGAAATAAAAACGGAATGGTTTGATGGCAAAAGCGCCAAAAGCCCCAATTGTCGATCGTGATTTGATCCACGAGCTGACCAAGCTCCTGGACGAGACCGGTTTGACCGAAATCGAGATCGAGCAGGACGGCCAGCGCGTCCGTGTCGCGCGCAACGCCACACCCGCTCCGGCCACGCCGCGCGCGGTGGCTGCGCCGGTGCCGCAGCCTGTGGCCGCGCCGCTCGATCCCGCCAAGCATCCCGGCGTGGTGAACTCTCCCATGGTCGGCACCGCCTATGCCGCGCCCGAGCCCGGCGCCAAGCCGTTCATCGAAATCGGCTCCCAGGTGAAAGCTGGCGACACGTTGCTGGTGGTGGAAGCGATGAAGACCATGAACCAGATTCCTGCTCCGCGCGCCGGCACCGTGATCCAAATCCTGTTCGAGGACGGCCAGCCGGTCGAGTTCGGCGAGCCGTTGGTCATCATCGAATGACGGCGCTTTGGCCGGAAAAGTCCGATGTTTGATAAAATCCTGATCGCCAACCGCGGCGAGATCGCCATGCGGGTGATCCGCGCCTGCAAGGAGCTCGGCATCCTGACCGTGGCGGTGCATTCCACCGCCGACGCCGATGCCATGCACGTGCGCTTCGCCGACGAGAGTGTATGCATCGGCCCGCCGGCGGCGAAAGACAGCTATCTCAACATCCCGGCGATTCTCGCGGCCTGCGAGATCACCGGCGCAGACGCGGTGCACCCCGGCTACGGCTTCCTGTCGGAGAATGCGCGCTTTGCCGAAATCCTGGCCGAACACAGCGTGCAATTCATCGGCCCAAAGGCCGAACACATCCGCCTGATGGGCGACAAGATCGAGGCCAAGCGCACCGCCCGGAAGCTCGGCATTCCGGTGGTGCCGGGCTCGGATGGCGGCGTGACATCGGATGCCGAGGCCACCAGAATCGCTGGCGACATCGGCTATCCGGTGCTGATCAAAGCGGCTTCCGGCGGCGGCGGACGCGGCATGAAGGTCGTACGCAGCGCGGCCGAGCTCTCGACTGCGCTGTCTACCGCGCGCGCGGAAGCCAAGGCCGCCTTCGGCGACGACGCGGTCTATCTGGAAAAATATCTGGAGAAGCCGCGCCACATCGAGATCCAGGTGCTGGGCGACGGCAAGGGCCAAGCCATCCATCTCGGCGAACGCGACTGCTCATTGCAGCGCCGCCATCAGAAGGTGCTGGAGGAAAGCCCCTCGCCCGCGCTCAACACGCAGGCGCGCGACGTCATCGGCGAAACGGTGGCAAAGGCGATGCGCGATATCGGCTATCTCGGCGTCGGCACCGTCGAGTTCCTCTATGAGGACGGCAAGTTCTATTTCATCGAGATGAACACGCGCATCCAGGTCGAGCATCCGGTGACCGAAATGATCACCGACATCGACCTGATCTTCGAGCAGATCCGCGCCGCCGCTGGCAATGACTTCACGCTCAAGCAAAGCGACATCGAATTCCGCGGCCACGCCATCGAGTGCCGCATCAATGCCGAGAACCCGGTGTCGTTCCGCCCCTCGCCCGGCAAGATCCTGCATTACCATGCGCCCGGCGGCCTGGGCGTACGCATCGATTCAGCGGTGTATCAGGGCTACGCCATCCAGCCCCACTACGATTCCCTGGTCGGCAAGCTGATCGTGCACGGCAAGACCCGCACCGAGGCCCTGATGCGGCTCAAGCGCGCGCTCGACGAGGTTGTGGTGGACGGCATCGAGACGACGCTGCCGCTGTTCCGCGCACTGGTGCGCGAGAACGACATCATCGACGGCAATTATCACATCCACTGGCTCGAGCAGTTCCTCGCCCGCGGCGGGATGGAGAGCTGAGGCAAGGCCGACCGGTTCCTAATAGCGATCGCTTATCGCCACATTATTTGGGGTTATACCCCCCTTCGGAACATTTTCGAAAAATGGGCGATTTGGATAACGCATTGATCTAACGCAACGCGTGCATAAGCCATTAGGCTAAAAGCATATCAACGAATCTGCGGATGCTGGAGCCTTGATCGGGGCGATCCAGCCCCCGGTCTGTGGTGTCGGTCTTCGCGGGTAAAAAAAGCCCAAGGAGATTTCCGATGTCGATGCCTACCGAAGATCACGATTACATAACCGGCAGCGTAGCGGGAATACTGACATTGTTGATCATAGCGGCCGGCCTCGTGCTGCTGGCCGCATGGTTTTACGGTCATTGATCGTTTGATCAAGAGGCCGCGGTCCACACGCCGAGGCTTCGTTATTCGCTTGCGATGATTTTTCCTTAGCGCGGGTCTGTTGCGCGCGGTTTCATAATTTATTCGCACACATATCCGCGCCTCAATGCCGCGTGCCCGCCGTCAGCCGCTCCAGCAGACGGCATAAGTCGATGGGGCTGTAGGGCTTCTTCACGAAAATCGAGCGCGGTACCGGCGGCGCCAGTGACGAGGGCGAATAGCGGCCGGAGCAATAGACGATCGGCAATTCGGGACGCTGCGCACGCGCCGCACGCGCCAGCATCGAGCCGTCCATCGGCCCCAGCAGGTTGATGTCGGTGAACAGTATGTCGACGTCGGCGCCGGATTCGAGATAGCGCAGGGCCTCCTCGCCGTCCGCCACCGCGTGCACGGCAAAGCCGCTTTCATGCAAGACTTCAGTGATCAGATTGCTGATCAGAAGCTCATCTTCGACCACAAGCACGCTGGTACGCCGCGCTGACATGTCGCCACATCCCCTCAAGCCCTCAAGTTCCGGTTCCCCACCGACCACAACGCCTCAACGCATCAGGGGCAGTTGTGTTCAATCTTTCGCCAATTTGGGCAGATCAGGGTCAACCGCTGGTTAAAATCGGCACTCCCCAGCCGGCCAGCCGCCGCTTAGAATAAGCATTCCAGCACCAATTACCGGGCCCGCATGGCTAACCGCGAAAACACCCTGATCGAGATCACGCCGGAGGTGCTGCTCAAGGCCTACGCCTGCGGCATCTTCCCGATGGCGGAAAGCGCGGACGATCCGGCGCTCTATTGGATCGAGCCGGACATGCGCGGCATCATCCCGCTCGAAGGTTTCCACCTGCCGGCGCGGTTGGCGCGCACCGTGCGCGCGACGCCATTCACAGTCTGGGTCGATCGCGATTTCGACGCGATGATCGACGGCTGCGCCGAGGCCAAACCCGATCGCGCCCGCACCTGGATCAACGGCCGCATTCGAAAAATCTATCGCAGCCTGTTCGAGCACGGTCATTGCCATTCGGTCGAGGTCTATGACGGCGAGGAACTGGTGGGCGGGCTCTACGGCGTTTCGCTCGGTCGCGCGTTTTTCGGCGAGAGCATGTTCCACCGCGCGCGCGACGCCTCGAAGATTGCGCTGGTACATCTGATCGCGCGCCTGCGCGCCGGCGGCTACCGGCTGCTCGACACCCAATACATCACCGATCACTTGAAGACCTTCGGCGCCGTCGAGGTTGGCAAGCGGCGCTACCACCGGCTGCTGGAGGAGGCGATTATCGGCGAGGCCGATTTCGGCGCGCTTGCGCTCGACCGCCCGGTCAGCGGCTTGGAAGCGCTCGCGCATTTGGAAAATAATTTTTAGAGTGGACGCACGACCTTTTTCGAAAACCGGTTCCCATCCCCGATCAAGTCGAGGACATGCTTTTCGGATCGTGCGCTAGCGCACCTGCGGCGGCGCAAATCCCGGCTGCTGCGGGCGCGGCGGCGGCGCGCGCCGCGGCGGTAGGCGCGCCGGCTGCTTTGGCGCCGGCTCCGTCGGGGCTTCCGCCACATTCGGATTTTGCCCGCCTTTGCAGTCGGTCAGCCACACATCGTAGATCGGATGCTCAACCGCGTGCAGGCCGGGGCTCGCCGCGAACATCCAGCCGGTGAAGATGCGCTTGATCTCGCCTTGCAGCGTCACCTCGTCGACTTCCACGAAGGCGTCGGTGTTCGGCGTCTCGGTCGGTGGACGCGAATAGCACGCGCGCGGCGTCACCTGCAGCGCGCCGAACTGCACGGTCTCTTTGATGGCGACATCGAACGAGATGATGCGGCCGGTGATCTTGTCGAGACCGGCGAACACCGCAGTCGGATTGGTGATGCGCAGCGGCGGCGGCGCGACCACGACCTCGTCGCCGGGCTGCGGCGCGGTATCGCCCGGCTGCGGCGGAGCACCACGCGGCTGCCGCTGGCCGGGCGGCAGTCCGGGCAAGGTCTGCGGCGGCGTCGCGGCTTGCGGCGCTTGGCCCGGCGGCGGTGCCGGCGCGACGCCAGGCGGCGGCGGCAGCGGTTCCGACTGAATGGTGCCGCCGCCGGGACGGCTCGATGGCGGCAGACTCATCGGCGCTGGCAACGGCCGGTCCGGCGGCTGATCAGGGCGGCTGGTGCCCTGCGGGCGCTGGCTCGGATAGTAAGGCGGCGGTTGCGGGTTGGACGGCGGCGCATTCGGTACGTCGGCCGGTGGCCGCGGCGGGAAATCGTTGAAGATCGATTGCGCGAAGGCCGGCGTTGCCATCAGCGCCGCCACAACGAGCCAACAAGCGGTGAGCGAATGTCGCGCCATTAATCCGGGCTTTTCCGCCTCTGGGCGGGCGCGCGGTCGCCCCGTCCAAGGCAGCGCCCGGTTAACACGGCGAATACGGCGGCGAAAGGGCGGGGCCGGTCGCCAATCAGCGGCTATCGGGGCTCCAGGCCTTGTAATCGCCGGTTGCTTTCGGGCGGCGATTGGCGGCCAAGGTTGATCCGGGCGGCCGATAGGCGCCCGCCGTGCCAGTCATATTGGGCCGGTGCGGCTTCTGCCAAGCCTGCGGCTTGTAGTTTTCCTGGGTGGGTGGAGTATCCACCGTGTGATGCATCCAGCCGTGCCAGGATGGCGGGATGGTCGAGGCTTCCATATAGCCGTTATAGATCACCCAACGCCGCTCGAAACCGAGGCCGCGATCGATTTTACCGCCGCGGGTACGGAAATAGCGGTTGCCGAACTCGTCCTCGCCAACCTTTTCGCCGTACATCCAGGTCCAGAATTGGGTCCCGAAAGTCTGCGAATTCCACCAAGTGAACAATTTGAGCAGGAAACTTTTCATCGTGCCCGCGCATTGAAAGACGTTGAATAAGCGGCGTTCTGCCACCTCGCCGGGCTGCTGTCCAGCGCGCACTATTGCTAAGCTGCCATGTTCACAGCGACGGCATGAAAGCCACCACATCCACATGGATTCGATCCGTACCGACCTGATGGCCATCAAAGACCTGCTCGCCTGGCTGCCCGACCCCGCGGTCGCGCTCATCATCCTGGCGTTGGCGGCGGCCATCGCACTTGTGCTGCACAAGGTTCTGGCCCGGCTCGCGCGCCGAATCCTGACCGTGCGGTATCCAAATAGTCTCGCGATCCTCAACCGGCTGCGCGGCCTCACCCGGCTGGCGTTGTTGATCCTCGCCATGATCATCGCCATTCCGGTGGCGCCGATCGAGCCCGACATGGCCCGGCTGCTGGCGAAACTACTGCTGATCGGGATCGTCGGCCTGACGGGCTGGGCGGCGATGATCACGCTCAACATCACATCCGATATCTATCTGCGGCGCTTCCGCATCGACACCGAAGACAATCTGCTGGCGCGCAAGCATGTGACACAGGTGCGCGTGCTGTTGCGCACCGTCGACGTGCTGGTGGTGGTCGTCACCGTCGCCATCGCGCTGATGACCTTCGAGCCGGTGCGGCAATACGGCGTGAGCCTGTTCGCTTCCGCCGGCGTCGCCGGCATTGTCGCCGGTCTAGCGGCCCGCCCGGTGCTGACCAACTTACTTGCCGGCGTGCAACTAGCGATGACCCAGCCCATCCGCATCAAAGACGCGGTGATCGTCGAAAACGAATGGGGCACCATCGAGGAAATCACCTCTACTTATGTCGTGGTACGGCTATGGGATTGGCGGAGCATGATCGTGCCGCTCAGCTATTTCATCGAGAAGCCGTTTCAGAACTGGACGCGGGAGAGTTCGGCCCTGATCGGCGCTCATCCATGTCGATTACCGTGCGCCGGTCGGCATCATCCGCGACAAGCTCAAGGAGATCGTCAAAGCCTCGAAGAATTGGGACGGCAACGTGGTCAACTTGCAAGTCACCGACGCCAAGGAGAGCACCATCGAGTTGCGCTGCCTGATGAGCGCGCGCTCCGCCGGCCAGGCCTTCGACCTGCGCTGCGAGGTGCGCGAGCAGCTCATCGATTTCCTGCAAAAGCACCACCGGGTGGCCCTGCCACGCCAGCGTTCGGAGGTTGCCGTATCCGACGTCCCGAACGCGAAGACCGCGAAGACCAGGGCTGTGCGGGAAGCCGCCGGCGGCGTGCAGCGCTAGCTCCGGCTATGTTGCAGCGCATGTTGCCTTTGTTTAGCCAGCGCGGCTATCCTGCCTAGGAATTCATCAGTTCCGGTTCGAGTCGCCTTGTTTGGGCTGCCGAGACTGAAATTCGCGATGACAGTGCCGGTAAAAAAGGCGGGCTCGTTCGCGGGTCCGCCTTTTTGTTGGGAAAATACCATCGCGCGGACGTGGCCCAGGGTGTTTTGCGGCCGAAACTTGCATTCACAGGCTTGGGTAACGTCCCCCACCCTGTGCCATCGCCGGTGCATTGGCGCTAACGCACTGACTTGATTTTGAGAATCAGCGACTCCCGGGAACCAATCGGTCGGCTTTTCCCGACCTTATCCCCGGCTGTGCCGGTAGACGGATTTTGTTGCGGATAATCGCGAAACCGCGATTTTGCGTCATTTTTCCGTCATGGGGGCAGGAATTAAGCCCTATGTTATCGTCTCGATAAAAACGCTTTCCGCCACCCCCGGATCGCTCAATACTGACGCTGGTTTTAGGCGGGTTATCCCCGAAGTTAGCCGCTTAACCACAAGACTTAGTGTTTGATTCAGATTTGATCACTATCTGTTGTTGACGACGGGTACGAGTCCTCCTAGCTTTGGTGCGTTCGGTGCCAGTTGAGTTTCGGTTCCCTCCGAACCCTCATATCGACGTCGAGTCGCGAGCGCACCCACGCCAGAAATGGTGTTTTGGGACAGGGAGTTACTGTCCGTCAGGGTCAAAAAACCGGGAGCGGCCGGTGCCGAAACTGAGTACCGAGCCTAACTAAGGACGTGACGGGTAGTCGAACAGCGTGCCGAGCAAAACAGGCGGACAGGGACAGGTCTGTCAGGGATAATGGGGCGGTCGCCAGCCGCCCGGCATATTAGGGGCTAGAGACGAAAATGCGGATCGAACGGCGCTACACCAAGGACACCCAAGGGACCCAAGACGCGGCTTATGCCGGCATCGCGTTCCGGCTCACCACATCCGAGATCCGCAATCCGGACGGCTCGGTGGTGTTCAAGCTCGACAATGTCGAGGTCCCTGAATTCTGGTCGCAAGTCGCCTCCGACGTGCTGGCGCAGAAATATTTCCGCAAGGCCGGCGTGCCCGCACGGCTGAAGAGAGTCGAGGAGAACACCGTCCCATCATTCTTGTGGCGCTCGGTGGCCGACGAAGAACAGCTTGCTCTTCTGCCAGAGAAAGAGCGCAGCATCGGCGAGCATTCGTCCAAGCAAGTCTTCGACCGGCTGGCCGGCACCTGGACCTACTGGGGCTGGAAGGGCGGCTATTTCGACAACGAAGAAGACGCGCGCGCCTTCTTCGACGAGCTGCGCTTCATGCTGGCGACGCAAATGTGCGCGCCCAACTCGCCGCAATGGTTCAACACCGGCCTGCACTGGGCCTATGGCATCGATGGCCCGAGCCAGGGCCACTACTACGTCGACTTCGAAACCGGCAAGCTGACCAAATCCAAGTCGTCCTACGAACATCCGCAGCCGCACGCCTGCTTCATCCAGGGCATAAACGACGATCTCGTCAACGAAGGCGGGATCATGGACCTGTGGGTGCGCGAGGCGCGCCTGTTCAAATACGGCTCCGGCACCGGCTCGAACTTCTCGCGCCTGCGCGGTGAAGGCGAAAAACTGTCGGGCGGCGGCCGCTCGTCCGGCCTGATGAGCTTCCTCAAGATCGGCGACCGCGCGGCGGGCGCCATCAAGTCGGGCGGCACCACGCGGCGCGCGGCCAAGATGGTGATCGTCGACGTCGATCACCCGGACATCGAAACCTATATCGACTGGAAGGTGAAGGAAGAGCAGAAGGTGGCCGCGCTCGTCACCGGCTCCAAGATCAACCAGAAGCACCTCAAGGCCGTGCTCAAGGCCTGCGTCAACTGCGAAGGCTCGGGCGACGACTGCTTCATGCCGGAAAAGAACCCGGCGCTGAAGCGCGAGATCAAGCTCGCGCGCCG
>DAIMKK010000064.1:0-5518 GCA_036721745.1 Pseudolabrys sp.
GGCACATTGATATTCGAGATTAACATCTCGTCTCATGGTTGCTTAGTGAATGATTGGCAGGGTGTGAGGCTAATCGGTGACCGATATCGCTGACTTCCGTATCGTCGATTCAGGGACCCTGGTTAAGCGTCATGAAGTTAGGTCGGCTGGCGAGGTCCCTGCCTGAGTTTCTGTTCGGGGGGACGGACAAGTTCGAAGACCTCGACGGAGCGGCGCGCCGGCGTATCCGGGCGGCGCAGATTGGCGTCGTGACTCAGCTTGTGGCGCTGACCATGTCGGTCAACATCCTGAACGCCGGTGTCATCGTCTACGTGTTTTGGGACACCGGGTCGAATGTGTTCCTCACGGTCTGGGCCGGGCTGATCATCGCCGTCGCCGCCGCCGCGTTCTGGTCGTGGCGCCGCACACGGCGAAATCCTCCCAAAGGCGCATCGCTGCGCGGGATCAAGCGAACGATAATCCATGGCGCCGTTCTCGGCAGCATCTGGGGCTCTGCGCCCTTTGTTCTGTTTCCCGGTTCCGACACGATGCACCAATTATTCCTTTCCGCCACGATAGCGGGGATGATTTCGGGCGGCGCGTTTTGCCTGTCGACGGTGCCGGTGGCTGGACTTGCTTACACCTGGACGATTGTTCTCGCCTCAGCCACCGCGCTGATCTCCGCCGCAAACAACGTGTTTATCTACACCGCTATTATGCTGATCATCTATGCGGTGTTTATCTCGCGCAATCTTGTCGCCCATGGCCGCTTGTTTTTCGATCATCTGCATTACCAGTTGAAGACAGAGGCGCAGCGCGAAGTCATCGGCCTCTTGCTCAACGATTTCCGGGAACATGCGAGCGACTGGTTGTGGGAGACCGATGCTAACGGAATCCTGCTGCATGTCTCAGATCGCTTTGCCGAGGTCGCCGGGAAACCGGCGGCGGAAATTCAAGGTGCTCTGTTATCCGATATTTTCGGAGGCGGACAAGAAATGCGGCCTGCGGAAATCTCGGATGTTCTCAAACGCATGACGGCGCGTGCCGCCTTTCGCGACGTCACGATGCCGGTTCGAGTAGGAGCGGATCGGCGTTTCTGGCTGTTGTCCGCGAAGCCGATTTTCGACAACGCGAGCGTGTTCACCGGTTATCACGGCGTGGGCGCCGACGTGACGGAAAAACGGCTGGCGGAAGAGCGAATTATCCATCTTGCGCGCTACGATTTGGTTACGGAACTCCCGAACCGCGCGTCTTTTCAGGAAGAGATCGACCGCGTGCTGACCGACGCACGTGCGAACGGCCAATCGGCAGCGCTGCTTTGTCTTGATCTCGACCAGTTCAAATCGGTCAACGACACGCTTGGTCATGCTGTCGGCGATGCTTTGCTCAAACTGGTCGGTCGACGCATCAGGTCTTGCATACGCAACCGGGACGTCGTGGCCCGGCTGGGCGGCGACGAATTTACGATCCTGCAATTTTCTCCCGATCTGCCGACCGGAACGATGATGATGGCCCGCCTGATTGTCGATGCCTTTAAGGAGCCCTTCAAACTGGAACACGGCGATATCGTGATCGGCACCAGTATCGGCATCGCCATCGCGCCGAGCGATGGCTGGGCGGCAGACGCGCTGATGAAGAAGGCGGACATGGCGCTTTACAGCGCCAAGGCCGACGGCGCCGGGACCTACCGCTTTTTCGAGCCGAGGATGGCGGCGTGGACGCACCGCCGCCGGGCTTTGGAAATCGGGTTGCGATCGGCGCTGGAGAACGGCGAGATCCACGTGGTATTCCAACCTCTGGTCGACATGGACAGTTGGAGGATCGCCGGCTGCGAGGCGCTGGTGCGATGGACATCGCCCGAATGGGGCGTCGTGTCGCCGGCGGAGTTTATCCCGGTCGCGGAAGCAACCGGGCTCATCGAGCCGATTGGCGAATGGGTGCTGCGCGAGGCCGTCAACACCGCGCGTCATTGGCCCGACGACACGGTCGTTGCCGTGAACCTGTCGCCGGTGCAGTTCAAGAACCAGAAATTTCTGGCGACCGTAGTTTCTGCCTTGGCAGAAAGCGGGCTGCCGCCACGTCGCCTCGAACTGGAAGTGACCGAATCGATCTTCCTCGACGGCGGCGACCATATTCAGGCGATGCTGAAGAATCTGCGCACGCTTGGTATTCGCACCGCGCTCGACGATTTCGGCACCGGCTATTCGTCGTTGAGCTATCTGCGGCGATTTCCGTTCGACAAGATCAAGATCGACAAGTCGTTCATCGACGATGTGGCGGCGCGCGACGAGAGCCTGGCGATCATCCGGGCGATCGTCGCACTCGCCAACGCGCTTGGCATGTCGACGACGGCGGAGGGCGTAGAATCTGCCGGTCAGCTCGCCAAGCTGCGCGACGCCGGCTGTACCAAAATCCAGGGCTACGTATTCTCACCGCCACGTCCGGCGCAAGATATCATCGCCATGTTCGAGTCGAGACTGGAAGGACACGAAAATGGCAGCGTTACTGCCAACGCGCGGGCAAGCGATCCGCGCTCCAGAATTGCAAAACGTCGCGTGAATGGTTGAAGGCCGTCGGTCGGCGCTCGGGCTTTAGCCCTTGGCCTTGAGCGACTGGTAGATATCGAGCGCCTCTTTCGGTTTGGCGTTCTTGTGCACCACCGCGTTGACCGCCGCGATCATCGCCTTCGGCGCGTCGGACTGGAAAATATTGCGCCCCATGTCGACGCCGGCGGCGCCCTGTTGCACGGCGTTGTAGGCCATGGTGAGCGCGTCGAGCTCAGGCAGCTTCTTGCCGCCGGCCATCACGATCGGCACCGGGCAGGAGGCGGTGACGGTTTCGAAGCCGTCGTCGACGTAATAGGTCTTGACGTATTGCGCGCCGAGCTCGGCGATGATGCGGCAGGCGAGGCGGAAATATTGCGCATCACGCACCATGTTTTTGCCGACCGCGGTGACGCCCATCACCGGCATGCCGACGCGCAGCCCAGCGTCGACGAGCCGGGTCATGTTGTGCACCGAGCGGGTCTCGTGTTCGCCGCCAATGAACACCTGGATGCCGACGCCGGCGGCGTTGAGCCGAATTGCGTCGTCCATGTCCATGGCGATCTGCTCGTCCGATAATTCTTCGCGCAGGATCGATGGTCCGCCGCTGGCGCGCAGCACCATCGGTTTTTGCGAATCCGCCGGGATCAGCGAGCGCAAGATGCCGCGCGTGCAGAACAGCGCGTCGCATTGCGGCAGCAGCGGCACGATCGAGAGGTCGATACGCTCGAGCCCCGAGGTCGGCCCCTGGAAATAGCCGTGGTCGACGGCGAGCATCACTGTGCGCCCCGACGCCGGATTGAATACGCGGGCAAGGCGGTTCTTCATGCCCCAGTCGAGCTGGTGCGAGCCTTTCAGGAAAAAGCCCGGCGCGGCTTGCGGGCGGTCGGCCTGATAGCGCTCGCCTGCTTTGTCGGCTTCCGGCATAGGTTGACGCGCTACTGTTTGGGAGCGGGAGGCGGCGCATCCGCGGGTTTGGTGTCCGCCGGCTTCTTGACCATTGGCTTCTTTGCCGCCTGCTTCTTAACGGATTTGCGTCCGGGCGGCTCGAAATTCCCTTGGGCCATGCAGCGTTTGATGAACGCGTTGCGCTTGGCGCCTTCAAGCTTCTGGTCGTCGGCGCCGAATTTGCAGGTTTCCGCCTTCTCCGCCTTGGTGAGCGCGGAGGCCGGGCTCGCCAACAGCAGCAGAGGCAGTAGGCCAATGATGGCTATGATGCGCAGCATGGTCATCGCTCCTTTGAAGTTTCTCTATCCGGGATCACGATAGCATCTTATCGCAGCGCCGCTGCAATATTCCCGCCGTCCACGGTGGTCACGTCGGCGGTGGTTTTGAGCGCCAGCGCCTGCGCCAGGAAGGCCTGCGCCACGTCCTGCGCGGTGACCTCGCGGCCCAGCAGATTGCCGGTCATATAGTCTTTCTCGCTCAACCCGCGTGCCTGCGAGCGTTCTTTGATGAAGTCGTCGGTGAGCAGCCCCGAACGAATGCGGTCGGCATTGACCGCATTGGCGCGGATGCCGTCGCCGCCATAGTCGAGCGCGTATTGCCGCACCAAGAATAATGTCGCCGCCTTGGGCAGGCCATAGGGCCCGAAATTGACGCCCGGGTTCACCGCCTGTTTCGACACGTTGAACAATAGGCAGCCGCCGGTACCCTGGGCCAGCATGACCTTGACCGCGGCTTGCGCTACTTTTTGGTGCGCGAAGAAATTCAGTTCGAAGCTCTTGCGCAAAACCGCCTCGTCCACTTCGCCGATTCTGCCTTGCCAGGCCGCACCGGCATTGGAGATCGCGATATCGACGCCGCCGAAAGTGGCCACGACCCGGGCAAACGCATGGTGCACTGAGGCGGCATCAGTCACGTCGCATTTTAGCGCGATGGCGTTGCCGCCAATCGCCTTGGCCTTTTCCATCGCCGCGTCGGCATCGAGATCGAGCAGGGCAACTTCCGCGCCGGCAGCCGCGAATGAGCTGGCGGTGGCCGCGCCGATGGCGCCGCCGGCGCCGGTGATAACCGCGACCTGGCCGGCGAGCGGCAAGTCCTGGTGCGTGCCGAGCTTCGCCAGTTCGAGCGGCCAATATTCAATATCGAACATGTCGGCTTGCGAAATCGGGGTGTAGCGCCCGATCGCCTCCGCATCGGTGATGCTTTCGACCGCGGCCTGCGCGATGTCGGCGGCAATAATGGCGTCGTGCTTGCTCGCTCCCAGCGCGAACAGGCCCAAGCCCGGCACCAGCACGACGCGGGGTGCCGGATCGTGCATGGCGGCATCTTTCGCGCGTTTCTTGTTGCGGGTGAAATAGGCTGTGTAGCCATCGTTGAATTTTCTTACGGCCTTGTGTGCGGCAGCGTTGAACGCGTCGAGCTTGTCGTCCTGCGGTGCCGGTACGATGAGCGGCCAAGGCTTGGTGCGGATCACGTGATCGGGCGTGACCACGCCGGCGCGGGCGTAACGCGCGACATCCTTGCCGTTGACGAAATTCAAGATTGCGCCGCTCGTGCGGAATTCCAGGATCGGGCGTTTGTGTGCGCCTTCGCCGCCGGCGTCGCGCAACGTGCAGACGCCACGCAGGATCGGCGCGACGTCGCAGGCCTGCGCGATCGGTTTCGGCAGTTTCGCACTTGCGAATACGGCTCTGCGATTTTTCTTAAGCCTATTTTCCGCCAGTGTGACGAATTCGATCATGCGCTCGTAGGATTCGCGCGCGTCGGCGCCGAAGGTGAAGATGCCGTGCTTGTCGAGGATCAGCCCTTCGACCTTCGGATTTTTGTCGAATAGCTCGGCGGCTTTTTTCGCCAAGCTGAAGCCCGGCATCAGATAAGGCACGAAACCAAGCCGTCCGCCGAAAACTTCCGCGCTTAGTTCCTTCGCGTGGGGTTGGTCGATCAGGCTCAGCACAGCGGTGGCGTGGGTGTGATCGATAAATTTCACCGTCATGAAGGCGTGCAGCAGCATCTCGACCGAAGGCGAGGGCGCCTGCGGATCGATCAAAAAA
>DAIMKK010000064.1:5569-9936 GCA_036721745.1 Pseudolabrys sp.
CGCCGGGAAGCCGCTGGGCTCGATTGTGCCCATGTCCCAGCCAGTGCCCTTGACGCGCAGCACCGCGACCTCGGCACCGGCGAGGTCGCGTTCTCTGGTTTTCAGCGAGCTATTGCCGCCGCCGTGCAGGACGAGCTTGGCGTCACGGCCGATAAGGCGCGCAGAATAAATCCGCAGCGCCAGATCGGACGCGGTGCCGGCCCCGCCATAACGGTCGACCGCTTGCTTGGCCTCGCGCTCGACCCAGGCCGATCTCATTTTGAATTGCGCATGATCTTGACCGAAAACCGTTTCCCATCCCCGATCGGGGTCGAGGACATGCTTTTCGGGATCATGCGCGCCTCGTCTTTACTTATCGCCCAACAAGCGCTTGGCCCACCAGCCGCGCTTGGGCTGGCCGGCATCGTCGCTTGCCGTCGAGGAGATCACCGGAGCCGGCGGCGGAATGACCGGTGCCGGCGGTGGCGGGGCACCCGCATTGCCGATCGGAGCCGGTTCGCGGATGGTTGAGCGCCGGCGCGGCGGCTCAGGCTCGGCCGGCGCGGCGTCTTGCGGTGCCGGCTGCGGCTCGGTTGCGGAGGCCGGCGGCTGATTGTACGGCCGGTCGATGATCGGACGTTCCATGGCCGGAGGCTCGTAGGCGGGCGGCGCGATCGGCTGATCGAACGGCGGCGCGATGCCCGAAGCGTCCTCGTCGCTCACGGGCGGGAAATCCGTACCCATGTGCTGTATGTCAGGCTCCGATCCGCCGCCATTGCCAGCTTGGAAGGGCGCATCGCCATTGCGGCCTTGCCGGTTACGGCGTCCGCCGCGCCGGCCGCGCCGGCGCCGCCGGCGGACTTCGCCTTCGGCCCCGCCTGGTGCGCCGCCTTGATGCGGCTGCGGCTCGCCGAGACCAACTTCCTCGGGCGAGCCGGCGTCATGATCCTCGTGCGCGATTGAATGCTCGGGCACCGTTTCGCGCGTGAACTGCGGGGCACCCTCGCGCAGCTCACGCGGCTCGCCGCCACGGCCGCGCCCGCGCCCACGTCTTCGGCGCCGCCGGCCGCCATCTCGTTCGCCGTCGCCGCGCGGAGCTTCGCCGCCGGTGTCGGCTTGCGTGGGATCGGATGCCTCGGCCTGTTCGCCGATTTCACTGTCGCTCGCGGCTTCAGCCTCGGTTTCGTCCTCGTCCTCGTCCTCGTCCTCGGCCTCGACATCCGCCTCGGCAGCAGCGTCGAGCACGTCTTCTTCCGTTTCCACAGCTGAGATCAATTGCGGCTGCGCCGCCGCCGCCAGAAGCTTGGCGGCTTCCGCCGTGTGCACTTGTTCGCCGCGGTCGACGATGTAGGACACCTGGGCGTTCACCGTTGCATCGGCGGAAATGGTGATGGTGATGCGGAAACGCTGCTCGAGATCGCGTAAGTGCGCGCGCTTGTGGTTGAGCACATAGAGCGCGACTTCCGAGCGCGTGCGCACGATCAGATTATGCGTGGCGCCCTTGATCAACGTCTCTTCGATGGCGCGCAGCAACTGCAGCGCCACCGACGATACCGAGCGCACATGGCCGGAACCGCCGCAGACCGGGCATTTCTCGGTCGAAGACTCCAGCACCGAGGTGCGGATGCGCTGGCGCGACATTTCCAGCAGGCCAAAATGCGAGATGCGGCCGACCTGGATGCGGGCGCGGTCGTGCTTGAGCGCGTCCTTCATGCGCCGCTCGACAGTGCGGTTGTTGCGGCCTTCGTCCATGTCGATGAAGTCGATGACGATCAGGCCGGCGAGATCGCGCAAGCGGAGTTGGCGGGCGATTTCCTCGGCCGCCTCGCCATTGGTCTTGAGCGCGGTGTCCTCGATGTGGTGCTCGCGCGTGGCGCGCCCCGAGTTCACGTCGATGGCGACAAGCGCTTCGGCCTGGTTGATCACGATGTAGCCGCCCGAGCGCAGTTGCACGGTGGGCGAGAACATGGCGTCGAGCTGGCTCTCGATGCCGTAGCGCGTGAACAGCGGCTGCGTATCCTTGTAGAGTTTCACGTGCTTGGCGTGGCTCGGCATCAGCATGCGCATGAACTCGCGCGCTTCCTTGTAGCCTTCGTCACCGGAGACAATGATCTCGTCGATATCCTTGGTGTAGAGATCGCGGATCGAGCGCTTGGTGAGCGAGCCTTCCTCGTAGACCAGCTTGGGCGCCATCGATTTCAACGTGAGATCGCGCACCGTCTCCCAGAGCCGGAGCAGATATTCGAAATCGCGTTTGACTTCGATCTTGGTGCGGCTGGCGCCGGCGGTGCGCAGGATCACGCCCATGCCGGGCGGCACTTCCAGATCCGAGGCGATTTCCTTGAGACGGCTGCGGTCCTCGCCGCTGGTGATCTTGCGGGAAATGCCGCCGCCGCGCGCGGTGTTCGGCATCAGCACCGAATAGCGGCCGGCGAGCGAGAGGTAGGTGGTGAGAGCGGCGCCCTTGGTGCCGCGCTCTTCCTTGACCACCTGCACCAGCATGACCTGACGGCGCTTGATCACCTCTTGAATCTTGTACTGGCGGCGGAAGCGCGGCATGCGCTCCTGCACTTCTTCCATGGCGTCGGCGCCGCCGACCGATTCCACCGATTCATCGTCGTGGTGGTCTTCGCCGCCACCGTTGCTCTGATCTCTCTGCGCGCCCGGCTCGTCGGCCGGCGCGGGCTCGGCGGGCGCAGCGAGATGATCGCCGGTCTCGCCATGGTCTTCGCCGCCTTCCGGCATCGGCGCCGTCTCGAAGGTCGCTTCACTTTCCGGCGGGGGCGGCTGATCGACCGCCGTTTCGACGGCCGGAGCCTCGGCGGCCGGCGTGGTCTCGATATCGCCCACCGGACTTTCGTAAGCCTCGCGCGCTTCGTCTTGAGCTTCTGTTTGCGCTTCGAGTGCGGTCGGCTGCGGCTCCGACGCCGGCAATTCGGTCGCCGGCGGCTGCTCGGGCGTAAGGCCGCCGAGGGCCGCTTCACCAGGCTGACTCTCGAGCGTCTCGCGCGGTTGTTCGTCGGTGGCGACCGGCTCGCTCTGCACCACCTCGCGCGGACGGTCGGCGCCGCGTTGGCGGTGACGGTTGCGCCCGCCGCGCCGGTTGGCGCGGTGATCGGCATCGGCGTCGGCGGCGCGGTGGTCGCGCTCTTCTTCCTCGATCAGCGCCTGCCGGTCGGCGACCGGAATTTGGTAGTAGTCGGGATGGATTTCGGAGAACGCCAGGAAGCCGTGGCGGTTGCCGCCGTAATCGACGAACGCCGCCTGCAAAGAGGGCTCTACGCGCGTGACTTTGGCGAGATAGATGTTACCGCGAAGCTGCTTGCGGTTAGCGGACTCGAAGTCGAATTCCTCGACGCGATTGCCGCGGAGCACCACGACCCGGGTCTCCTCCGGATGGGTCGCGTCGATCAGCATTTTGTCGGCCATTGTAATTTCTCACTGAGGCGGACGCTCTTGCGTTCTCGCGCGCTGTTGACGGCGCAAGGCGACGCAAGGGGCGGTCGGCCAATTGGATGTTGAAGGAGAGATCGAAGGAAAGGGGCGCGTTTTCACGCGAAAGCTCGGCAAGATTCGAAATTTGGCCCAAAGCAAGCCGCGCAATCGCGATTGTCTCGCGAAAGCGGGGGACCTCGAATTGCCTTTGCTGCGACCTTGGCAGCATGAAACTTGCGACCCGTAGCGCTGCGGCCGCGCCTTAAGCAAGCGCCGCCGAGGTTTCTCGTCGCTCACGGTTTGAATGCGAACGGCCCGTTTGGCCGCGCGCTGATCCGGAAGTCCTTCACAAGGGTTTCGGCTCGCTTCGCCGTCCGTCCGCCCGGCTTCCTCGAGGGGGCGATCCTGGACTGGCGGGCCGGGGGCCCGAACGCGGCACAACCGGAACTTTAACCGTCAGCACGCTCTACATACGGGTCTAAGCCCCTGCTGGCAAGGGAGCTTTGCATCTGGGCAACACCCGCGCGCAGAACGCCGCCTTTGCTCAAGTTCCGTTAACCGAAGCACCCCCTAATGGAGTAAAAAGGGGCGGAAAGGGTCCGGATTCGTGACTGTCCGCGCAATCGCACTGGTGTTGGGCGTAGGCCTACTCGCCGGGTCGGCCGCTTGGGCGGCTGAGCCGAGCGTGAGCGCGCGCCCGCTGGCGCCGGTGGCGGAATCAACATCGCTTCCGGTGGCCATCGACGTACGCCTGGGTGGCGACGACAAGCAGACCCGCTTTGTGGTCGACCTGAGCCAGAAAATCGACGTGGCAGCCTTCACGCTCGCCGATCCCTATCGAGTGGTGATCGATCTGCCGCAAGTGACATTCCAGCTGCCGGCCAAAGCAGGCGAGCATGGCCGCGGGCTGGTGAAGGCGTTCCGTTACGGCCTGATCATGCAGGGCGGCTCGC
>DAIMKK010000065.1:0-9927 GCA_036721745.1 Pseudolabrys sp.
CCTCCGAAGGCAGAGGTCACAGGTTCGAATCCTGTCGGGTGCGCCACTTCCTGCGAATGACCTAGCAGCCTCGCCACGAAGAGCCCGCATGGACGAAACCAAGATCGATCGCGCAGCCATGGGGCGCTTGGCGAAAGCCTTGGTCTTTGTCTGCGGGCCGGATCATCCGACGACGGTCGCCCTGCGGGCGGCCGCCGAGAGTGGTTCCGACCGAGACATCAAGAATGCCCGCGCCCTGTTTCTGAGATTGAAGCCCGGAGACCGCCGGGCGGCATTGGCCATGCTCGACGGTTGATCTCGCCGCTCGACGGGCGCGCCTGACTCAGAGCGTATCTCCCTCTCCGTTTACCGATCCGATCCGGTTCTCGCCTTGAGGCGCGCAAGGTCGGATAGCGTGTCGACATCGGCAAAAATGCCGTCGGAGGCGACCGCCACCTCAGTCACGCGCTCCTGGTGCCGCGCCATTAGCTGCTTGGCGCCCATGTCGCCGCTGAGGCTCATCATCTCGGCGAAGTAGGCGGCGCCCCACAGCACGGGGTTACCCCTCCTGCCATGGCACACCGGCACGCAGATCGCCTGGCGCTGATCTGCCGCAAACGCAGCCATCAGCGCCTCGAGATTGCTGCTCTCGATCTCAGGCATGTCACCGAGCAGGATCAGCGCGCCGTCGTTGTCAGCCGGCAGCGCCTGCAAGCCCGTCTGGATCGAGGTGCTCAAGCCTTCGGCATGAGCGGGGTTGTGCACGATGGTCACCTTCAGATCACCGAGAGCGGCAGCAACACGCGAGGCTTCGAAGCCGGTGACCACGATAACGGGACGAGCGCCGCTGCCAAGCGCCGCTTCGGCAACGCGCGCCACGATGGGCTTGCCCTCGACGAGCTCAAGCAGCTTGTTGCGCGGCGCCATGCGGGAGGATCGCCCCGCGGCAAGAACGATGGCCGCGACCTTCATCGGCGGCCGTTTCCCTTGCCCCGTTGCACGGCGGTGATCTCGGCGACGATGGAAAGCGCGATCTCGGCGGCACCTTGCGCCCCGATGTCGAGGCCGATCGGGGCGTGAATGCGCTCCAGCTCGTGGTTCGGCACGCCAGCTTGCACCAGCCGCTCGATGCGCTTGCCGTGCGTCTTCTTGCTGCCAAGCGCGCCGATATAGAAAGCGTCTGAGGCGAGCGCGTAGATCAGCGCCGGGTCGTCGATCTTCGGGTCGTGGGTGAGAGCGATCAGCGCGGTGCGGGCATCGACGCCGATCTTCGGCAGCGCCTCGTCAGGCCATTCACCACTAATCGCCGCGTCGCCGAAACGCTCTTCCGTGGCGAAGGCGGAACGCGGGTCAACGATCACCACGTCGTAGCCGAGCGCACGCGCCATCGGGACCAGCAGTTGCGCCACATGCACGGCGCCGACAATAATGAGGCGGATGGTCGGGTTGAACACGTTGATGAAGATTTCACCGGCGCTCCCCGCCAGCGCCAGGCTCTTATCGCGGCGAAACGCATCTTCCAGCGCTGGCGCAAGGTCTCGCCCCAAATCGCTTGCCGAATGAGCGAGCCTCCGCACCCCGGTCGTAAGGTCAGTCACCAGCGCCACCTTGTGGCGGGCCTCGACATCGCTGATGAGCCGATGCAGTACGCCATCAGCCGAGCGGTCGCCCACCGGCACCAACGGCTCCACGAAGATGCGGATGGCGCCCCCGCACGCCAAGCCGACGCTCCATGCCTTATTGTCCTCGACGCCGAATTCCAGGGCCTTCGGCGCGCCGCTGGCGATCACGTCGGCCGCTTCGGTGATGACTTCGGCCTCGACGCAGCCCCCCGACACCGAGCCCAGGAAATTGCCCGCTTCATCGATGACAAGCTGGCTGCCCACCGGTTGCGGCGCCGAGCCCCAGGTCTCAATGACCGTGGCAAGCGCGACGTGCCGGCCCTCGGCCTGCCAGTCGAGCGCTTTCGATAGGACGAATCGGTCCGTTGCACTCATCGCGGAATTTGGGCGCCTCGTTCTTCCGACACGCAAGGTGATTTCGGGCGGAAGGCTCCGTTGGAGATCTCCCGTCATTGTACTCCACACGATTTTCGTTGTAGAAATTTTTGGATCCGACGGTCAGAGGCGTTGCGAGCAGCGCGTGTCTCGCCGCGACGACGCTATAACCGTGTTGACGCGTGCGCTCCAATCCAAGGGAAGCGGGGCGCCGCCTATCGACGCGTAGAACAGGACATGACCCCATGCTCGCCTTCGGGAGGGATTAGACATGGATCGATCTTTGCGCGCGCTCGTCACGGGCGCCATCGCGGTTGCATGTGTGCTCGCGCCGGCCTGGCACGCTTCGCCCGCCGTCGCACAAGACGCGGGCGCCAGATTCGATCCCTCCGTTCGGCCCGAGTTCAGCGAGCCCGTGACGCTGGCGAGTAAGGACGGTGTTCTCGAGGTTAAGCTCACCGCGCATCAGGGCCACGCCGCCCTCGATACGGTGGCCGTGCCGGTCCAGAACTTCCTCGTCTTTGCTTATGAGGTAGTCCGCGGCACGCCGTCCAACGGGCAGATGTCGGGTGACAATCTATACCCCGCGCCGACGCTGCAAGTGTTCCCGGGGGAGACGCTGATCGTCCATCTCGACAACGGCCTGACCGGACTGACGATCCCCGATTTCATGGATCCAAAATACATCGCGAAGGGCCAGGAGGTGCCGCTCTATCCCGAACAACTGACCTCGTCGCCAATCAACCTCCACACTCACGGCGCGCATATCAGTCCCAAGGGCAATGCCGACAATGTGATGCTGCACATCCCGGCCGGCATGTCGAACACCTTTACCTATTACATCCCCAAAACCTTGCCGCAGGGCGCCTATTGGTATCACAGCCATCTGCACACGCTCACCTCGGCCCAGACCTATCTCGGGCTGGCTGGCCTCCTCGCGATCGGGCGCACCGACGGCAACATCCCGTTGGTCACCGAGAACAGCATCCCCATCCGCAACATGCTTTTGCAATACAACTTCGTGTTTGATCGCGCGGGTGGCCTTGCCCAGATCAACAATTACACTTGGTCGCAATGGGTAAGCACCATCAAACCGCCGGAAGGCGATGAGCTGGCGAAGGGCACGTACCGGCCACTGCTCGCTCCGGTCAATTTCAGTCAATCGAAAAAGGGAACGCAATATTTCACCATCTGGTACTCGGGTCCGCTGTCGATCCGCAACGAGCGCGGGCGCTTTGAGTTCATCCCCAGCAATCTGCAGCGCTTTACGGCGAATCCCGGCGGCCCGGGCAAAGACGTGCCAGCCGACCCCACACTTCCCGACTACAAGCGCGACGTTCAATTCACCGTGAATGGTCAGTTCCAACCGGTCATCAAGAGCAAGGCAGGGCAGACCGAGATCTGGGTTCTCGCCAATGTCAGCGACATCGCTTACATGCCCGTTCAGCTCACCGAGACGGCGACCGGCAATCACCCTAAGATCGCCATCGTCGGGCAAGACGGGCTACCTTATCTGCAAGTTCATTATCCTGTCTTCGAGAACGGTACGAAACTGCTCATTCCCCCTGCGACTCGCTATGCGATCGCGGTGACGATCCCGGCCACCGGTGACTTGGTTCTTGAAATGCCACCGCGCGGCGGCGGCGCCACAACGATCAGCGCGCCCGGCGTTCTGTACGAGAATGACGGCACCGACAATCCGCCCGCCACACTCGGAAACTTGAGCGTTTTGCCGTCGGCGGTCAGCTATTACGACGGCTTCTTCGTGTCGCCGACTCAGATCTTGGCCAGAGCCACGACCACTGGCGGTCAAGGGGTCGCGACGACGTTCGCCGAGGGTCAACCCCTAAATGCTTACACGGCGTTCGAGAACATTTCCAAGGTCACTCCCGACTTTGAGCGCGACCTTGTGATTTCGGGCGGATTCCTCAACGACCTCGCCAGCAAGTCCGATCCCAAATCCATGGTCTACGCGTTCGACGGCACCGCGTTTCCCAACGTGCCTCTGATCCAGCCGCGGCTCGGTTCGGTCGAAGAATGGCGGTTCATCAACAACAACAACGACGAGCATCCTATCCACATTCACGTCAACGACTTTCAAGTCACCCATTATTTCGATCCGACCACCGGTCTCGAGACCGGGCCGGAGATGTGGTACGTCGACAACGCCAATGTGCCTGCACCGACCATGGGCGCTGAGGAGGCGGTGGTCCAGCCCGGCGTGCTGACGTTGCGTATGAGTTTCGACGATTTTGACGGCCTCTACGTGATGCATTGCCATCGCCTCAACCACGAAGACAACGGGCTCATGGCGCTGGTCAACGTAATCCCTGCCGTGTCGAGCTATGCGGTGGCAGTTCCTGGCTCGCCGGGCCATCCGGCCGAAGTAAATGTTTACGATGGCAACGGCGACCGGCTTCTCGCCACGGTCACACCGTTTCCCGGCTTCGAGGGGACCCCGAGTGTCGCCATGGGCGACGTTGACGATGACGGCGTCCTCGACCTGATCGTTGGTGCGGGAAAGGGCTATACCCCAGAAGTCGTCGCCTATTCGGGCAAGGCGAAGGAGGGCAAAGGAGTCTTCGCGACCGAGCTCGCTCGTTTTGCGGCTTTCTCCCCAGACGCACGCGGCGGTATCAGCGTGACGGCAACGCAGATCGACGGAAGGGCCGCCGACAACATCATCGTAGGCTCTGGTCCCGGCATCCCCAGCCAAGTCAAAGTGTTCGCCACGCAGCTGCCGTCCTCGCCGGGCACGGCTCCTCCGCTCTTCTCGTCTTTCGCCCCCTACCAAGACGATAGCTCTGGGGTCAGCGTCGCCTCAGGTTTCGTCGATTTTTCCTCGGGCCGTAACAGCATCGTCACCGCGCCAGGTCCCGGCAGCCCGGCGCAAGTGAAGGTCTTCAACTTCTCGCTGATGACCCCGCTCGATGGCACACCGGCCGGCGGCGCGGTGAAGGATAAATGTCCGGGTCCGAGGCAAGCGGCAGTGACCGCCGCCTTCATGCCGTTCGGTCTCGGCTATCATGGCGGACTGTCTGTTACCACCGGCTGGCTTACTGGCGCGCTGGGGGGCGCCAAGCGGATTATCGTCGGCCAATTGACCGGCCCCGGCACGGTGAAGGTCTATTCGAGCGGCTCGGCACTGCAAGGCGGCCCAAAGACCTATTTGGAGAGTGCCATGCAGCAAAGCCCCATCGTCGAGTTTACCGAGGCTGCGAGTTTCGAGCCGTTCGGCGGCGAGTCCGGAGTAAGCGTGGCCACGACGAGCACCACGTCCGGTGCCGACCTGCTGGTCAGCGGCGTCTCGCCGCAAGACAAGACCGTGCAGGTTCTCAAGTACCAGTTCGTCAGGCCGACGCCCGACGCGGTCATGCTGCAAGCCAAGCAACTCGGCCAGGTCGTATCGGCAGCCGGCTCGGCGCCCGACGTGCTGGGCGGCGATTGAGCGACCAGTGAGTGACGACGTCTCCACGCTCCTCCTTTGCGCGCGGGTTCGTCCGGGGAGCGAGGCCGCGTTTGCACAGTGGCAGGTCCGCTGGCAAACCTCGGTGCTTGCTTCTGCGGGGGCGGTGAGCGTCGAGTTCTGGCCGCCGGCGCCGCCGGATCAGCTGGAATCCGTGGCCACAACTCGTTTCGCATCGGTCGATGCGTTGCGGAAGTGGCGGCGCGGCAACCGGAATAGCGAACTCATCGACGAAGCCGCGCCGCTGGCCGAAGGCGGCTTGGTGATGCAGCTAGTGGGACAGGCCGCGGTCGACTACACTGTCCGGCACGGGGTGACCATGGTGATGGTCACCGACATCAAGCCCGGAAAAGAAGCCGCGTATCGTGCTTGGGCGGACCGCATTCAAAAGCTTCAGGCGACGTTTCCCGGATATGTCGGTTCGTTCGTCCAGCCGCCGCAGCATAAGGAAACCGGCTGGACGACGGTGTTGCGTTTTGACTCGGCAGCGAACCTGGAGGGGTGGCTGAAGTCCGACGCGCGTGCCGCCATGGTGAAGGAAAGCGAGCAACTGGTCGACGACTTCCACGCTCAGCGGGTCGACACATCGTTTCCTGGGTGGGTGGCGAACAATCCGGTCACCGGAAAACCGCCCAACCTGTGGAAGACGGCATGCCTCATTCTGCTCACGCTCTTTCCTGTCGTCATGCTGGAACTTAGGTTTCTCAATCCGCAGCTGGAAACGCTCAACCCCGCCGTCCGCACCTTCATCGGCAATGCGCTGAGCGTGACGCTGACCACGTGGCCGCTGATGCCGCTGGCCATTTTCGGTTTTGGCGCCTGGCTGTTTCCCGAAAACAAGCCGCGTTGGCTGGTGCTGACGATGCCAATCGTCCTGGTGCTCTGCTACGCCGTAGAAATCGCCCTTCTATGGCACCTGCTGCTGTAGAGGGAGCGTCCGCCCGCTTGGCTGCGCTTTCCGCCGCCCGGTGAATCGGGCATTGTCGCGTCGTTGAGCCTGCCGTCTGAGCCATGAGGCGCCGGTCGTGAATCTGAACACCGTTACCGAGGTCAAGCGGCCCGCTTCGGCCGAGGACATTCCCGAGTGGCGCGAGGGCTACGCATGGCTTGCCGGCGGCACCTGGCTGTTCTCGACGCCGCAGATCACCACCCACACATTGATCGACCTTGAGGCGCTGCGCTGGCCTGCGCTCAAGGCCACGGAAGGCGGCCTCGAGATCGCCGCGACCTGCACCATCGCCGAGCTCGAGCGGTTTCAGGCGCCGGCGGAATGGACCGCCGCGCCGCTGTTTCGATTGTGCTGCCATGCGCTTTTGATGTCGTTCAAGATCTATAACGCGGCGACAGTCGGCGGGAATATCTGCATGTCGTTGCCGGCGGGTGCCATGATCTCGCTCACGACCTCGCTGGAAGGCACCTACACGCTGTGGCGGCGCAACGGGAAGCCGCGCAAGGTCGCCGCGCTGGATTTCGTCACCGACAACCACATGAATGTGCTTAAGCCGGGGGAGCTTTTGCGCAGCATCCATCTCCCGGCCAGCGCGCTCACCAAACGCTTCGCCTTCCGCCGCTCCTCGCTCACCCATCTCGGCCGGTCGGCCGCCGTCGTGATCGGCACGCAGAGTGCGAGCACCGGCGCCCTCACGCTGACCATCAGCGCTGCCACCAGCAGGCCCGTCCAAATTCACTTCGATCGCGTGCCGACCGCGGCCAAGCTCTGTCATGCGATCGATGCGCATGTCGCCGAAACGGAGTGGTTCGACGACGTGCATGGCTCCGCATCCTATAAGCGCCACCTCACCTATTACTACGCCGAGCAGGTCCGTGCGGAGCTCGCTGCGAAATGAATCTCACGGTCAACGGCAAGAAGCTTTCGGCTGAGCCCGCGCCTGGCCAGTGCCTCAGAACCTTCCTGCGCGAGCACGGCTGGTTCGGCGTCAAGAAAGGTTGCGACCAGGGCGATTGCGGCGCCTGCACCGTCCATATCGACGGCAAGCCATTCCACTCTTGCCTGGTGCCGGCCTTCCGCGCCGCCGGGCGCGAGGTGACGACCATCGAGGGGCTGGCGAAGGACGGCAAGCTGCACCCCCTGCAGCAGGCCTTTCTCGATGCGCAGGCCTTTCAATGCGGCTTCTGCGCCGCCGGCATGATCATGACCGCGGCCACCCTCGACAGTGAGGAGCGGCAAGACCTGCCGCGTATGCTCAAGGGCAATTTGTGCCGCTGCACCGGCTATCACAGCATCGACGATGCGCTGCACGGCGTCGTCAATGTCGAGGAGGACGTCGCCGGGGAAGCTTGTGGCCGGAGCCTGCGCAATCCGTTCGCCGAGGCGATCGTCACCGGCAAGGCGCACTACACGCTCGACGTGCCGGCGGAAGGTGCGTTGCATCTGAAGGTGCTGCGCTCGCCGCATCCCCACGCGCGCATCAAGTCCATCAAGCGCGACAAGGCACGGGCTGTCCCCGGCGTCGTCGAAATCTTCACCTGGGAGGATGTTCCGCGCAAACTCTACTCAACGGCGACCCATGAGGATCATCTCGTGGATCCCGACGATACCTACATGCTCGACAATGTTGTCCGCTTCGTCGGCCAGCGGGTCGCCGCCGTCGTGGCCGATACCGAGGGCGCCGCGGAAGCCGCCTGCCGCCTGCTCGAGGTGGAATACGAGCTCCTGCCGCCGGTGTTCGATCCAGAAATTGCGATGGAGCCGGGCGCGCCGATCCTGCACGAGAAGAAGAGCGTGGCCTTTCGTGACAACGTCTATGTCGACATTCATGGTGAGCTTGGCAATGTCGAGCGGGGCTTCAAGGAGGCCGACGCCATTCACGAGATGACTTATTCGACCTCGCGAGCGCAGCACGTGCATCTGGAGACGCACGGCTCCATCGCCTGGAGGGGCGACGATGGCCGGCTGCATGTGCGGACAAGTTCGCAAGCGCCGTTCATCGCCAAGCAGAAGCTCTGCTACTTGTTCGGGCTATACGACCGCGACGTCCATGTCTTCACCGAGCGCCTCGGCGGCGGCTTCGGCGGGAAGCAGGAGATGATCTCCGAGGATTTGTGCACGCTCGCCACGCTCAAGACCGGCCGTCCGGTGATGTGGGAGTTCACGCGCCAAGAACAATTCATCGGCGCCACCACGCGCCATCCGATGAAGACGCATGTGAAACTTGGCGCCAAGAAGGACGGAACGCTGACCGCGCTTCAGGTGCGCGTGGTGTCCAACACCGGCGCCTATGGCGGTCATGGCGGCGAGACGCTGGCAGCCGCGCTGAGCAGCCCGATCGCCGCCTACCGCTGCGTCAACAAGAAGGCCGATGGCTACGCGGTCTATACCAATATGGTTCCGGCCGGCGGGTTTCGCGGCTACGGCGCCTCGCAGACCACTTTCGCCATCGAATGCGCCATGGACGACCTGGCGAAGTTGCTGGGGATAAACCCGTTCGAGATTAGGCGCATCAACAAGGTCCGGGAAACTGACCGGATCGAGTCGATCTGGAAGGACCCGTCCGACGCCATCTTCGGCAGCTATGGGGTCGATCAGTGTCTCGATCTCGTCGAGAAGGCGCTCACCAGCGGCCGGGGACTGCCCAAACCCGAAGGCGACGACTGGCTGGAGGGGACTGGCGTCGCACTCGCCATGCTGGAATCGGGCCCCCCGACCGAGCACCGCTCAGGCGCCGAGATGCGACTGTTGCCCGACGGCAGCTATCATCTTGCGGTCGGCTCCACCGAGATGGGCAGCGGCTCGACCACATCCCACCGTCAGCTTGCCGCATCCGTGCTCAAAACGCGCGCGGGGCGCATTGCCATCATCAATGGCGACACCGACCAGACACCCTACGACACCGGCACGTTCGCCAGCACCGGCACGGTCGTGGCTGGCCAGGCTGTTGAGAAGACCGCACTTGCGCTCCGCGACAACATTCTCGACTACGCGAGCCGGTATACCGGTTGCGATGTTTCGCAATGTCGTCTGCACGACGATTCGATCATTTGCGCCAACCGGAAGATTTCGCTGGCCGACCTCCATGCGGCTGGAACCAGAGACGGGCATCGCTTCGACGTCATACGCAAGGCGTATCTATCGCCGCGGACGGTCGGCTTCAACGTGCAGGGCGTGCGCGTTGCCGTGCATCGCGTCACCGGCGAGATCATGACCTTGCAAAGCGTGCATGCCGCAGACATCGGCAGATTAATCAATCCGATGCAATGCCGTGGCCAGCTCGACGGCGCCATCGCCATGGGCTTCGGTTGGGCCCTCTACGAAAAGATGGTCTATGACGAAAATGGCGCCATGGTGAACCCAGCGCTGCGCGACTATCGCATCCCGGCTTTCGCCGACGTTCCCCGCAGCGAGCTCTATTTCGCCGACACCTATGACAAGGTCGGGCCGTTGGGCGCCAAGGCGCAAGGCGAATGCGCGATCAATGCCGTCGCCCCGGCGATTGCCAACGCTGTGGCCAACGCGACCGGGGTGCG
>DAIMKK010000066.1:0-2240 GCA_036721745.1 Pseudolabrys sp.
CGACGACAAAGCGTGCTTGAGCGCGAGCGCCCTCACCTTCTTCGGCAGATCGATGGCGTGGCTGCGCACGACCGGACCGAAGGCACGACCGCCGCCGCGGAACTGCGGCACGCGTGCCGAGCCGTGACGGGCGCCGCCGGTGCCCTTCTGCGCATACATCTTCTTGCCGGTGCGCCAGATTTCCGAGCGGTCCTTGGTTTTGTGCGTGCCGCGCTGGCGCTTGGCGAGCTGCCAGTTGACGCAGCGCTGCAGGATGTCGGTGCGCGGCTCCAGACCGAAGATCGCATCCGGCAGATTGACGGAGCCGGCTTCCTTGCCTTCCAGCGTGGTGATTTTCATTTCCATGTCACGCGCCCTCCTTCGCGGCGGGGGCTGCGGGCGCTTGCTCGGCGGCCGGCTTGGTCTCGGCCGCTTCCGCCAGGCGGAACTTGCCGGGCTTGGGCGCATCCTTATGCGGCTTCTTCTTCACCGCATCGCGCACGGTGACCCAGCCGCTCTTGGCGCCCGGCACCGCGCCCTCGACCATGATGAGGCCGCGCGCGACATCGGTCTGCACCACTTTGAGATTGAGCGTGGTTATCCGGTCGACGCCCATGTGGCCGGGCATCTTCTTATTCTTGAAGGTCCTGCCGGGGTCTTGCCGGCCGCCGGTGCCGCCGATCGAGCGGTGCGAGATCGATACGCCGTGCGAGGCGCGAAGACCTGCAAAATTCCAGCGCTTCATGCCGCCGGCAAAGCCCTTGCCGATCGAGGTTCCGCAGACGTCGACGAACTGCCCGACCACGAAATGGTCGGCGGTGATTTCGGCGCCGACCGGGATCAGCGCGTCCTCGGTGACGCGGAACTCGGCCAGTTTGCGCCTGGGCTCGACCTTGGCCTTGGCGAAATAGCCGCGCTCGGCCTTGATCATGTTGTTGGTGCTGCGTACGCCCGCGCCGAGCTGGAGCGCGACATAGCCGTTCTTGTCCTTGGTCCGATGCGCGACCACCTGGCACTGCGCCAGGCGCAGCACCGTGACCGGCACGTGCTCACCGCCATCGGTGAACAACCGGGTCATTCCAAGCTTCTGCGCAACCACTCCGGAACGCATTTTCTTCCTCGCGCGGCCTTTAAAGTTTGATCTCGACGTCGACGCCGGCGGCAAGATCGAGCTTCATCAGCGCGTCCACCGTTTGCGGCGTCGGATCGACGATGTCCAAGAGACGCTTGTGCGTGCGCATCTCGAACTGTTCGCGGCTCTTTTTGTCGACGTGCGGCGAGCGGTTCACCGTGAACTTCTCGATTCTCGTCGGCAGCGGGATCGGGCCACGGACCTGCGCACCGGTGCGCTTGGCCGTGTTCACGATCTCGCGCGTCGACGCATCGAGGATGCGGTGGTCGAACGCCTTGAGCCGGATCCGGATATTCTGGCCGTTCATTGTTGTTTCTCTTCTCGACTGTCATCGTCCGCGAAAGCGGACGATCCAGTAAACGCTAGTCCATCAATTCACCCGCGGCATTGCGGGATACTGGGTCCCCCGCTTTCGCGGGGGACGAGCACGGTTCTTACTCGATGATGCTCGCCACCACGCCGGCGCCGACGGTGCGGCCGCCCTCGCGAATGGCGAAGCGAAGTTTCTCCTCCATGGCGATCGGCACGATCAGGTGCACTTCCATCGCCACGTTGTCGCCCGGCATCACCATTTCGGTACCGGCCGGCAGGTGCACCACGCCAGTCACGTCGGTGGTGCGGAAGTAGAACTGCGGACGGTAGTTGGTGAAGAACGGGGTATGACGGCCGCCCTCTTCCTTGGTGAGGATGTAGGCTTCCGCCTTGAACTTGGTGTGCGGCTTGACCGAGCCGGGCTTGCACAGCACCTGGCCGCGCTCGACTTCTTCGCGCTTGGTGCCGCGCAGCAGGCAGCCGACGTTGTCGCCGGCCTCGCCCTGGTCGAGCAGCTTGCGGAACATCTCGACGCCGGTGACGACGGTCTTCTGCGTCGGCTTGATGCCGACGATCTCGACTTCCTCGCCGACCTTGATGATGCCGCGCTCGATGCGGCCGGTGCATACGGTGCCGCGGCCGGAGATCGAGAACACGTCTTCCACCGGCATCAGGAACGGCTGATCCTTCGGGCGCTCCGGCTGCGGGATGTAATCGTCCACCGCCTTCATCAGCTCGAGAATGGCGTCATGGCCGAGCTTGGGGTCCTTGCCTTCGAGACCGGCGAGCGCCGATCCCTTGATCACCGGGATCTTGT
>DAIMKK010000066.1:2250-9883 GCA_036721745.1 Pseudolabrys sp.
CTTCGAGCTCGACCAGCTCAAGCAGCTCCGGATCGTCGACCATGTCGACTTTGTTCATGAACACGACCAGCGCCGGCACGCCGACCTGGCGGGCGAGCAGGATGTGTTCGCGGGTCTGCGGCATCGGGCCGTCGGCGGCGGACACCACCAGAATGGCGCCGTCCATCTGCGCCGCGCCGGTGATCATGTTCTTCACGTAGTCGGCGTGACCGGGGCAGTCGACATGCGCGTAGTGGCGCTTTTCGGTCGAATATTCGACGTGCGCCGTCGAAATCGTGATGCCGCGCGCCTTTTCTTCCGGCGCCTTGTCGATCTGGTCATAGGCGGTGAAGGTCGCGCCGCCGGTTTCGGCGAGCACCTTGGTGATTGCCGCCGTCAGCGTGGTCTTGCCGTGGTCGACGTGACCGATCGTACCGATGTTGCAATGCGGCTTATTGCGCAGGAATTTTTCTTTGGCCATGGACCTCTCCGTTCAGAAACTTCAGGTTGCGATCGTCACGCGAATTTCTTTTGCACTTCCGCCGACACATTGGCGGGCAGTTCAGCGTAGTGATCGAATTGCATGGTGAATGTGGCGCGGCCCTGAGACATGGACCGCAGATTGTTGACGTAGCTAAACATGTTCATCAGCGGCACCATCGCGTTGATGACGTTGGCGTTGCCGCGGGTGTCCTGACCCATGATATGGCCGCGCCGCGAATTGAGATCGCCGATGACGGAGCCGGTGTATTCCGCCACCGTCACCACCTCGACCTTCATGATCGGCTCGAGCAGAACGGGCCTGGCCCTCTGCATCGCTTCGCGCAGGCACTGGCGCGCGCAGATTTCGAACGCCAGGGCCGACGAGTCGACGTCATGATATTTGCCGTCGATCAGCGTCACCTTGAGGTCGACCACTGGGAAGCCGGCGAGCGGACCGGAACCGAGAACGGACTCAAGGCCCTTCTCGACGCCCGGGATGTATTCCTTCGGCACGGTGCCGCCGACGACTTCATTGACGAATTCGAATGGCGTGCCGGGCGGCGTGGGCTCGGCGACGATCTTGATCTGCGCGAATTGGCCGGAGCCGCCGGTCTGCTTCTTGTGCTGATAATCGTGCTCGACGCGCTGGGTGATCTTCTCGCGGAACGCCACCTGCGGCGCGCCGATATTGGCGTCCACTTTGTAGGTGCGCTTGAGGATGTCGACCTTGATATCGAGATGCAGTTCGCCCATGCCGCGGATGATGGTCTGGCCCGATTCCGGATCGGTGTTGACGCGGAATGACGGGTCCTCCGCCACCAGCTTGGCCAACGCGATGCCGAGCTTTTCCTGATCGGCTTTCGATTTCGGCTCGATCGCGATCTCGATCACCGGATCGGGAAATTCCATCTTTTCCAGGATCACCGGCTGCTTGGGGTCGCACAGCGTGTCGCCGGTGCGCACTTCCTTGAGGCCGGCCAGCGCGACGATGTCGCCGGCATAGGCTTCCTTGATGTCCTCGCGGTTGTTCGCATGCATCAGCAACATGCGGCCGATGCGCTCTTTGCGTTCCTTAGTCGAATTGATCACGCCGGTGCCGCTGGTCAGCGTGCCGGAATAGATACGGCAGAAAGTGATGGTGCCGACGAAGGGGTCGTCCATGATCTTGAAGGCGAGCAGCGCGAGCGGCGCGTTGTCTTTCGGCTCGCGAATAACGTCTTCGTCATTGTCGGGGTTGATGCCGTGGATCGGCGGCACGTCGAGCGGGCTCGGCAGGTAATCGACGACGGCGTCGAGCAGCGGCTGCACGCCCTTGTTCTTGAACGCCGAGCCGCACAGCACCGGAAAGAAAGCGCCGGTGATCACGGCCTTGCGGATCAGCTTCTTGATGGTGGCCTCGTCGGGCATCTTGCCTTCGAGGTAGGCGGTGGCCGCGTCATCATCGAGCTCGCAGGCCGCCTCGATCATCTTGTCGCGGTATTCCTTGGCCTGGTCGAGCATGTCGGCGGGAATGTCGATGTCGTGGTAGTCGGCGCCGAGCGATTCGTCGTTCCAAACCACGCCCTTCATGCGCACCAGATCGATAAGGCCCTTGAATTGCTGCTCGGAACCGATCGGGAGCTGAATGGCCACCGGCCGGGCGCCGAGGCGGGTCTTGATGTCTTCGATGCAGTTGAAGAAGTCGGCGCCGATCTTGTCCATCTTGTTGGCGAAGACGATGCGCGGAACTTTGTACTTGTCGCCCTGACGCCAGACCGTCTCGGTCTGCGGCTCGACGCCCTGGTTGCTGTCGAGCACGACAACCGCGCCGTCCAGCACGCGCAGCGAACGCTCGACTTCGATGGTGAAGTCGACGTGGCCGGGGGTGTCGATGATGTTGAGGCGCTTTTCCTTCCAGAACGCGGTGGTCGCGGCCGAGGTAATGGTGATGCCGCGCTCCTGCTCCTGCTCCATCCAATCCATCGTCGCGGCGCCTTCATGCACCTCGCCGATCTTATGGCTCTTGCCGGTGTAATAGAGGATCCGCTCCGTGGTCGTGGTTTTCCCGGCATCGATGTGCGCCATGATGCCGAAATTGCGGTAGTCCTCGAGCGGGTGGACGCGTGGCATTGCAGTTCTAGTCCTTGATCCTGTTGTCCGCCGTCACCAGCGGTAATGCGAGAAGGCCCGGTTGGCCTCCGCCATTTTGTGGGTGTCCTCGCGCTTCTTGACGGCGTTTCCTCTGTTATTGGATGCGTCGAGCAGCTCGGCCGAGAGCCGTTCGGTCATGGTCTTTTCGTTGCGATCGCGCGCGGCCGAAATGATCCAGCGGATGCCGAGCGCCTGCCGGCGCGAGGTGCGCACTTCCACCGGCACCTGATAGGTGGCGCCGCCGACGCGCCGCGAGCGCACTTCGATCGACGGCATCACGTTGTCGAGCGCCTGCTGGAACACCGTGAGCGGGCTCGCCTTGGTCTTGCTCTCGATCATCTCGAGCGCGCCGTAGACGATGCCTTCGGCTACCGATTTCTTGCCGGCATACATGACGGCGTTCATGAACTTGCTGACGACGACGTTGCCGAACTTCGGGTCCGGAATGACTTCGCGCTTTTCTGCGGCGTGACGGCGGGACATGACGCTTACCCTTATTTCGGACGCTTGGCGCCGTACTTCGAACGGCGCTGCTTGCGGTTCTTGACGCCCTGGGTGTCGAGCACGCCGCGCAGGATGTGGTAGCGCACGCCCGGCAGGTCCTTAACGCGGCCGCCGCGAATCATCACTACCGAATGTTCCTGCAGATTGTGCCCCTCGCCCGGGATATAGCCGATCACCTCGAAGCCGTTGGTCAGGCGCACCTTGGCCACTTTGCGCAGCGCCGAATTCGGCTTCTTCGGCGTCGTGGTGTAGACGCGCGTGCAGACGCCGCGCTTCTGCGGGCTCGCCTGCAGCGCCGGCGCCGTGACGCGCACCTTGAGCGGCTTGCGCGGATTGGCAATCAACTGATTGATCGTCGGCATTCACTACCCTCGGTTCGGGCTCGCGCCCGGAATCGTTTGAGGCTTTCGCCCCTCGCAGATCGCGCGGGCTCAACCGCCCGTTGGTCGTTTGGGCTTAACGCCCCGGCATTACTCTTCCGGATGCGCGTTACCCGCGCGCAAAACGAAATCGCGCCATCCGCTTTATTCGCGGGGGCGCTCTTTCGGTTCCGGACGGCCGCGCAGCGCAAGACCGCGCGCCCGGTCACTCAAGCCTGACAGTGGCTGTCAGAGGCAGCGTTTGAGCTTCATTCGTCGAGGCGATGCGCCGGCCAACCTTTGAGAAATAACACAACAATCTCAAATGGTTAGCCGGGCGGCCGTTCCGAGCAAGCGAAGCTCACCGCCTGCCGTAAAGTGTGGCGTATGTATCGGCCACATTCCCCCAAGTCAAGGTATAAAGGGCTGCAAAATCGCGGTTTTTAAGTCCTTGCGACGATCGGCGCGGTCCCTGCAAGCGGCTGAAGCAAATTTGACAAGGCGGTAGGCGAATAAGCCGCTATGCTTTGGCTGGACGGTCGCGTGTGAATGAGGGGCGCAGTCAAGTTATGTCCATAGGCGGCGGCCATACTGATCAGGGCCAGTTCCATTTCGTGATGATCAAGCCGTCGCACTATGACGACGACGGCTATCCGATTCAGTGGTTCCGCTCGGCGATCCCGTCCAACACCCTCGCCTGCCTGAATGGGCTGGCCGAGGACGCGCGGCGCCGCCAGGTGCTCGGCCCCCGCGTCGAGATGCAGCTGCATACCTACGATGAGACGAACCGGCGGGTGCGGCCCGACCACATCATCCGCATGATTCGCAAGGCCGGCGGTAAGGCGCTGATCGGTTTTGTCGGCGTGCAGTCCAATCAGTTCCCGCGCGCCATCGACCTGGCCCGGCCGTTCCTGGCGGCCGGTTTGCCGGTTTGCATCGGCGGCTTCCACATTTCCGGCTGCATCGCGATGCTGCCGGAAATCCCCAAGGAGATGCAGGCGGCGCAAGACATGGGTATCTCGTTCTTCGCCGGCGAGGCGGAGGACGGCCGGCTCGACCAGGTGCTGTGCGACGCCTTTCACGGCAAACTCAAGCCGCTCTACAATTTCATGAACGATCTGCCCTCGCTCGAAGGGAGGCCGGCACCGATTCTGCCCAAGAAGCACGTGCGGCGGACATTGGGGACCGTATCCAGCATCGATCTCGGACGCGGCTGCCCCTACCAGTGCTCGTTTTGCACCATCATCAACGTGCAAGGGCGCAAGAGCCGCATCCGCAATGCCGACGATCTCGAATTAGCGGTGCGCGAGAACTACGCGCAAGGCATCAAGCGTTTCTTCATCACCGACGATAATTTCGCCCGCAACGACCATTGGGAAGAACTGTGCGACCGCATGATCAAGATGAAGGTCGATGAGGGCATGGATATCGGCTTCACCATCCAAGTCGACACACTTTGTCACAGGATTCCGAACTTCATCGAGAAGGCGACCAAGGGCGGCGCGCGGCGCATCTTCATCGGCCTGGAGAACATCAATCCGGACAATCTGATCGGCGCCAAGAAGCGCCAGAACAAGATCACCGACTACCGCGAGATGCTGCAGAAGTGGCGCGCGCACGGCGCGTTGACCTTTGCCGGCTATATCCTCGGCTTTCCCGGCGACACCAAGGAATCGATCCTGAGCGATATCGAGATCATCAAGCGTGAACTGCCGGTCGACATCCTGGAGTTCTTTTACCTAACGCCGCTGCCCGGCTCGGAGGATCATAAAGTCCTTTGGCAGAAGGGCGTCTGGATGGATCCCGACCTGAACAAATACGACCTGAGTCACCGCGTCTCGCACCATCCAAAAATGTCGGACCGGGAATGGGAAGAAGCCTACCGCGCCGCCTGGAACGCCTATTATACGCCCGAGCACGTGCGCACCATCCTGCGCCGGGTCGCCGCCAATGAAAACGGATTGCTTAACTCCATTACGTCATCGCTGTTGTGGTTCAACACCATGATCCCGTTGGAAGGCCTGCATCCGCTCGAAGGCGGCATGTTCCGCTTAAAATTCCGGCGCGACCGCCGCTCCGGGCAACCGATCGAGAGCGCCTTCGTGTTCTATCCGCGCTATCTCAAGGAGATCGCAGCCAAGGCGCGCGGCTACTGGTCGGTCTACCGCCGCTTCAACGCGATCAAGCGCGAGGTAGCGGCGGCGCCCGATCGCTGGAGCTACAGTGATATTGCCATCGCTCCGCTGCGCGAGAACGAGCTCGAATCGCTCGATCTCTTCCACGTCACCAGGGGCGGCGAGGACGCGCTCGCGCGCCGGCGGCGCGACGACGCGATCCGTACGCAGACTGAGCACAAGACAGCGGCCGTGGCAGCGGAGTGACGTTCGCCGGGGCTTGCGCCAGGCGGTTCGCCTTGTGGTCGTGATGAGAAAAGGGCCGCCTTGCGGGCGGCCCTTTCGATGTCGATCGCCTTCGGCTTATTCAGCCGCCGGCAGCGCCGGGGCCGCAGCCGCCTCGGCTTTGGCCGCCGCCTTGGCGGCGTCCTTCTCGCGTTCCTCGAGAATGAGCGCGTCGCGTTTGACGGCGACCTCGCGCAATTCGTCCATCATCGCGCCGGTGCCGGCCGGGATCAGACGTCCGACGATGACGTTCTCCTTGAGCCCGTCGAGCGTATCCGCCTTGCCGTTGACGGCGGCTTCGGTGAGCACGCGCGTGGTCTCCTGGAACGACGCCGCCGAGATGAACGAGCGGGTCTGCAGGCTCGCCTTGGTGATGCCGAGCAGCACGGGATGACCGCTCGCCGGCTTCTTGCCCTCGGCTTCCATGCGGACGTTGATTTCGTCCATCTCGCTCCTGTCGATCTGCTCGCTCTGTAGCAGCTCGGTATCGCCGGCGTCGTCGATCTCAACCTTCTGCAGCATCTGGCGAACGATCACCTCGATGTGCTTGTCGTTGATGTTAACGCCCTGCAGCCGGTAGACCTCCTGGATCTCGTTCACCAGATAGGCCGCCAGCTCCTCGACGCCCTTGATGGCGAGAATATCGTGCGGGGCGGGATTGCCTTCGACGATGTAATCGCCCTTCTCGATGACGTCGCCATCCTGCAGATGGATGTGCTTGCCTTTCGGGATCAGGTACTCCCTCGGCTCATCACCCTTGGCCGTCGGCTCGAGCGTCAAGCGACGCTTGTTCTTGTAGTCCTTGCCGAAGCGCACGGTGCCGCCGATCTCGGCGATGACCGCCGCGTCCTTCGGCTTGCGCGCCTCGAACAGCTCCGCCACCCGCGGCAGACCGCCGGTGATGTCGCGGGTTTTGGCGCTTTCGGTTGGAATACGCGCGATCACGTCGCCCGCCTTCACGTGCGCGCCGGGATCGACCGAGAGGATCGCATCCACCGCCAGCACGTAGCGTGCGTCGCCGCCGCGCGCGAGCTTGAGGATTTTGTTGCCCGACTTGATCACGATCGACGGCCGCAGTTCCTGCTGGTTGCGGGAGGAGCCCGTGCGCCAATCGACCACCACGCGCTTGGCGATGCCGGTCGATTCGTCGAGCGCTTCCGACATCGACAGACCGTCCACGAGATCCTCGAAGGCGATCGAGCCCTCGACCTCGGTGAGGATCGGCCGCGTGTAGGGATCCCACTCGGCGATACGCTGGCCGCGCTTGATCTTGTCGCCGTCTTCGACGCGCATGCGCGCGCCGTACGGGATGCGGTGATGCGCGCGTTCGGTGCCGTCGGGGTCCACCACCGCCACCACCATGTTGCGCACCATCGCCACCACGTCGCCGTCGGTATTCTTGGCGATGTTCTTGCCCTTGAACTTGAGCTTGCCGTCGAAGTTCGACTCGATGAACGACTGCTCGGAGATCTGCGCCGCGCCGCCGATGTGGAACGTGCGCATGGTGAGCTGGGTACCCGGCTCGCCGATCGACTGCGCGGCAATGACGCCCACCGCCTCGCCCATGTTGACCGGCGTGCCGCGGGCGAGATCGCGCCCATAGCAAGCCCCGCACACTCCGTTCTTGGACTCGCAGGTGAGCACCGAGCGGATTTTCATTTCCTGCACGGCCGCATTGGTGATCGCTTCGACTTCCGGCTCCGTCAGCAGGGTGCCGCGCTTGACCACGACCTTGTTGCTGGCCGGATCCTTGACGTCCTCCGCCGTGGTGCGGCCGAG
>DAIMKK010000067.1:0-6513 GCA_036721745.1 Pseudolabrys sp.
GAACGTGATGGTGCCCTCGAACGGCATGTGCATCGGCGTCACGCCGAACGGCGTCGCCGGCAGCACCAGGCCGTCCATGCGCTCGGCCACGGCGGCCGAGATGACATTGGCGGCGAAAGTGTCGGTGCCGGTCGGCAGATGCGGCCCGTGCTGCTCGATGCTGCCGGCCGGCAGGATCACCAACGGATTGGCCTTGAGCTGAGCGGCGATCTCGGGCTGTGTCAGCTCAATGAAATAACGGCTAGGCAACATTGATCTTCTCCGCCGCTGCCTTCAGACGCGCCTCGTCCAGAATATCGCCGATGCGGACATATTGGCCGTTATTGTCGATCGAGCGCAGCGCCGCGTTTACAACCGCGACCGCGACATTCCCATTATGCGCAGTCAGCTCATTCGCCTTGCCGGTGCGGCAGCTTTCTGCAAACAGCTCGAGTTCGGCGACGAACATGTCGCTTGCCGGCACCTTCAGGTCCTCGCGCTTGCCGTAGCCGTCCTTGCCGCGCTGGATATAAAGCTGCGACGACAAATGCAGCGAACTCGGCGTGTCCCAGGAGGAAAAATCGGTTTCGCTATGCATGAGGCCCTTGGAGCCGAACACGCGCACCGAGAAGATGCCGGGCGATGTCCATGACGAGCCAACATAACCGATCTTGCCGTCGGCAAAGCGCAACAGCGTCATCGATTGATCGTCAACCTCGGCGCCGACCGGCGAGAGTTTCGAGGTCATCGAGTTCACCTCTACGATTTCGCCACCAAGATAATGCAGGATGTCGAACTGGTGGATCGCGAGCTGCGATAGCGGCCCACCGGGCGCTTTGGCCTTGTACCAGCGCCAAGTGTTGGGGGTGAGCTCGAGCGCGCGCTCGTTGGAGAAATTCGCCTCGATGAAGGCAACGCGGCCGAGATCGCCGGCATCGATTGCCTGGCGAATGCGACGAATGCTACCGAGCAGCCGCGCGCTATGTCCGACGGTGATGGTGACACCGTATTTCTTTTCCAACGCTTCGATCTCGATACCGTCCTTGAGCGTAGCGGCGATCGGTTTCTCCGTATAGACGTGCTTGCCGGCTTTGGCGATTTCGGTCGCGACGGGCAAGTGCTGTTCGTTCGGAACCGTGATGATCACACCGCGGATGTCCGGATCGGACAACAGCATCTTCATATCCGGCACACTGGCAACGTCGAATTCCTGCTGGAAGGCACGGCGCTTATCCCCGGTGCGGCTATAGCCGGCAACGATCTTGAGCTTGTCCGATTTCGCGACGGCCCGCGTGAGCACCTTGGCCCAGCGGCCGAGCCCCACAATACCGAGCTTCGTCGGTTCAGCGACCATGCGGAGTCCTTTTCCTACTGCACTGCAATTCTGTGGCGATTTTGCCGCCTGAGCGCAAGAAATCGATGGATCTGGCCTCCGTGCGCGCAAAAAAAGGGGCGCTCGCTGTGGCTGACGCAGTCCGCGATCCAGCGTCGGAAAACTCAGGCAGCGCCTGTCTTGATAATTCCAGACTCAGCCCGCCGCCTGGGCGCCGGCTTGCAAACCCGGGCCGCCGAATTCTGCGGACAGCGCGCGCGTTGCGGCGTTGATCTCGTCGCGGATGAGGGCGACGTGTTCCTCGCTCGCCCGCATGGTTGGCGTCGAGGCGCTGATCGCGCCGATCACGGTACCGGCCTGATCGCGGATGGCGGCACCGACGCAAATGACTCCGGGCAGGAATTCCTCGCGGTCGATGGCGTAACCGGTGCGGCGCACGACGCGCAGCGATTCAATCAAGGCCGGAAACTCGGTGATGGTCTTGTCGGTAAAACGCTTCATGCCGCCGGTGAGGATGCGGTGAATCTCGTCCTCCGGCAGCCAGGCCATGATGGCTTTACCGACCGAGGTGGCGTGCGGCGCTTCCATGCGTCCGAGCCTGCCGGTGCCGACGCGCACGGCGTGGCGCGATTCGCGGACCGCCAGCGTGACCACTGAATCGCCCTGCAGTGCCGTGAGATGCACGGTTTCGCCGGTGGCCTGGTTGATGGCCTCCAGATAAGGCTGCGCGCGCCGCGGCAGATCGACCTGCAAGCAGGCATGCCCGAGATAGAGAATACGGGCACCCAGCGCATAAAGCCGGCGGCCCGGGACCTTGGCGGCGAAGCCGCGCTGAATCAGCGTCGCCAACAGATGGTGGCAGGTGGAAATATTGAGACCGGTGCGGTTGGCAAGGTCGGTAAGCGAGGCCTCGCCGCCGGCCTCGGCGATGGTCTCCAGCAGAAATAGTGCGCGGTCGACCGATTGGATGCTGTGGCGTTCGCCGCCGGTACGCGCGCTCGCCGAATGAGCCTTGACCCGCGGCCCGGGCAGGATGGTGGCGTCCATGGATTGGTTTCTCCCTGGGCGCAAAGGAAATAGCCCGCCGGCATTGAGTCAAGGACATTTTCAGAATGCAGAACGTTATTTTCACATCGTGAAAATGAAAAATCATGGCCTGCGCAGCGGCCAGCGGCCGTTACCGATGTCGGTGTCAGGGCTTGGCCAGGCCGAGTTCGATCTCCACGGCGCCGCAAAGCATTTGACCCAGGGTGATGTGCATCTCCTGGATGCGCGCTGTGGTGTCGGAGGGCACCACCAGCAGGTGATCGACTACCCCGGCCAGATCGCCACCACCTTTGCCGCCGAGCGCCGCAGTCACCAGCTTCATCGCCTTGGCCTGCCGCAGTGCCACGATAACGTTCGGACTTCTGCTCGACGTCGAGATCGCGACGACGAGGTCGCCGGGCCGCCCCAGCGCCTCGATCTGCCGCGCGAAGATTTTTTCAAAGCCGAGATCGTTGCCGGCGGCGGTTAGCGCGGACGTATCGGTGGTCAAAGCGATCGCAGCAATGGCGGCGCGATCGCTCTTATAGCGGATGGTCAACTCGGTCGCGAGATGCTGAGCGTCGGCGGCGCTGCCGCCATTGCCGAAAAACATCAGCTTGCCGCCGCCGCGGATCGATTTGACGCAAGCGCCAACCAGGCCGGCAAAAGCAGTGGACAATGCCGCCTCGGTGCGCCGCGCGACATCGTGATGCTCGGCAAATTCGGCTTTGAAAAATGCTGTGAGGTCCATGATGCTCATTTTTCCTGCCGCATGATCTTATCCGAAAACCGGTTCGCATCCCCGGTCAAGCCGGGGACATGCTTTTTCGGGATCATGCGGCCTCGCCGCGGAATTCCGGCACCGCGTCGCGCAGCACATTGTAGATGACCGCGCGCTCGTTGCGCGATAGGCCCTGCTCCAGCGTCGCCACCCAGGCGCGGATCGCCTCCAACGACGGCTGCACCGGCTTGGTGGCAACGATGCCGGGGATACCGATATCGTTGGTCTCTTCGTCACGCGCGAACAGGATCTCGTTCAGCCGTTCTCCCGGGCGAATGCCGGTGAAGGTGATCTGGATATCGCGTCCTGGCTCAAGACCGCTGAGCCGGATGATGCGCTCGGCGAGATCGACTATTTTGACGGGCTGACCCATGTTGAGCAGATAAACGGACACGTCACCACGGTCCGGCCCGAGCGCGTGGGTCGCGGCGGTGACGACCAGATCGCAGGCTTCGCGGATGGTCATGAAATAGCGAACCATGTCGGGATGTGTAACGGTAACCGGCCCGCCAGCCTCGATCTGCGCCTTGAATTTCGGCACCACCGAGCCATTGGACGCCAGCACATTGCCGAAGCGTACCGAGATCAGGCGCGTGGCGCTTTTGCCGTGGCGGCCCAACTCATTATCCAGTGCCTCGCAATACATTTCCGCCAGCCGCTTGGTGGCACCCAGTACGGAAACCGGCTCGATTGCCTTGTCGGTGGAGATCATGACCATGGCGGCGGCGCCGGCTGCTGCGGCCGCGTCCGCGACATTGATCGAGCCGAATACGTTGGTCTTGATGCCCTCATCCCAATCCAGTTCGAGCAGCGGTACGTGTTTGAGCGCTGCGGCGTGAAAGACCATGTCTGGCTTAAATTGCGCGACCAGGTTCATGATTCGCGCCCGGTCGCGAATATCGGCAATGCGGCCGGATATATCCGCCGTCGATTGCATGGTTTCGAGCAACTCCAGCACGCCATGCAGCGCGGGCTCGGAATTCTCGATCACAAGCAGACGGGCGGCGCCGAAAGTGACCAGTCTTTCGCAGATTTCCGAACCGATCGAACCGCCGCCGCCGGTGACGACGATTGCCTTTCCGCTCACGAACGTCTCAAGCCGGCGGTAATCGATCTTGACGCTGGGTCGCAGCAACAAATCCTCGACGGCCACTGGCGCGAGCTGTACTGCCTGTCCGCCGGCATCGAGTGACGGCAACTGGCTCATGATTAGGCCGAGTTTGCGCGCCCGTATCAGCAGCACTTCCGGCCGCGCTTCCGGCGAGAGCGCCGACGGCGTCAGCACAACGCGTGTCACCCGCGTGCCGCGGTCGGACAAATCGGCGGCCACGCGTTCAAGATCGTCAATGTCGCCCAGCACCGGAATGCCGCGGATCGACTGGCCGCGGTCGGCTGCGGATGGCGACAAGATGCCAACCGGCCAGATCTTTTTCACCGCACCGCTTTCGATTGAGCGCAACAAGACTTCGGCATCGGCCGCGCGCCCAAGCACCAAAGTCGGCGTCGTGTCGGCGATTTTGGCGCGTTGCCGCGTGCGCGTGTAATGGAAATAGCGATAGGCGACGCGCGAGCCGCCCAGGAAGAAAATCTGCAGGAGCCAGTACAGCAGGATGGTGATCTTGCCGAAGAAAAACCCACCGTAAACATTGGGCGCCACCAACACATAGTCGAGCGCGAGCAGCGACACCGCCAGAACGGTGGCAACGCGGAAGATGTCGTAGAGATCGGGGACCGAGGTGAACCGCCATTTGTTGCGGTGCAGCCCGAAAATCAAATAGACCGCCGCCGCATAGACCAGAAAGACCGGCAGGAACTTGAAAGCGGGCAGCCGGTCATCCAGCGGCTGCCCCTCGAAGCGCACAAAGAATGTCAGCACGATCGCCGCCGCGGTGGCGGCGAGATCGTGCAACACGATCAGAATTTGGCGCGGGGTCAGTTTCGGCAAGGGCAACCATTCTCTGTTGGCAGGGAATTATACAGGAGTTTTGCCGTTTACAGGGTTTTCAAACGGTGTGAAAGACGCAAATTTTTTCGGTTTTCCAGTGAGTTAACGTGCACGCCGTGCGGTGACAAGCGGCAATTAGGCCGCTTCTCGCCCGCCGCTCAACGGGCAGGTTCCAGCCTGTAGATTTTCACTCCAAAAATTTGGCCGACATCCTCAACCCTGCCTAATGCGGCCGCGCGCTTGGCTATCGCGTCCATGCCGGGGTTCTGGATGACAAAATATTGCGGGTGCCCGTCCTTGGCGATCGACGCCAGCAATGCATCCACGGTTTCGGCCGGCGCAGTGTCGAATTCCGCGACCGCGTGCCGGTCCAGGTAAATCTCAAGCGCACGCGCGGTCGGATTCTGCCAGCTCTCGCCACCTGTCCAAATTACCGCGTTTGGTTCGTGCGAGATCGTGGTCGAACCTGGCGGCGATTTGCGCGCCAAAGCCGGAGAAATGACCGCGAATAAAAAAACGACAAGCCCGCAAGCGAGCGCAGCGGCGGACCATATCCGGATACGCGCGGCTGCCAAATTACTCCCGGACTCCGTCGAGCGATTCCACTCCGACGCGTGCCACGCAAACACAATTGTCCAGATCGTCAAAATGGTCGGCGGAATGGTGTAATACTGCGATGGTACGGGATGCGTTAGAAAGAAACCCATATTGAAAATAAAATTGCTCGCGACAATGCCGATAACGGCATTCACGCCGCTCAGCTGGATCGAACGGCGCTTGATAACGAACGCGGCTAATAGAGCGAGCGCGCTCCAAAGTAAAAGGCCATCTGTGTGCAGCCCATACCATTTGAACATGCTTCGCAGGACTGACAGCGACAGGTCTGGAAGCTGTATGTCCTGGCCGCGGTATCCGGTCGCGAAAGGACTTCCACCATTGATCACGTTGCTGGTGATGAGCGGCGCAAGCGCGGCCAAGCAAGCGATTCCAAACGCGATCGGGCGAAGGAGATTCTCCCAATTCCGGCGATAGAGGAATTGTGCGCCGAATGTCGCCGCGAAACCAAACGCGAGCAGAGCGGACGAGAGCCGCAGGTCAGTCGCAACGCCCACTAAAAATCCCGTAGCGCCCGCGAGCAGCACGCGTTGCCAGGCACGACCCGCGGCGAACATCCACACCGTCAAAAGGCCAAGGACGATGCAGACCGGCATGGTCGGAGCTATCGAGTAGCTCGATTTGGCGGGATTGACCATCATGTAGACGTTGGCGCCGCCCATATTGTGCGCCGTCAAGAGCGCACCACAGACCAGCATGAAGACTAATGTGGCGCTCGCCACATAAAGCCAGCTCGACTGCGCGAAGGGGGGAAGAAAGAAAGCAGGAAGCCAGTTGCAAACGGATATTGCAAAAGCACGTGTCCGCTAGCCGGCGCCTGACGCTCGCAATTCA
>DAIMKK010000067.1:6523-7036 GCA_036721745.1 Pseudolabrys sp.
CGATCGGGGACCTTCAGTCCCTGAATTTTTCGGAGATATAGCGGGCGTCCGCACTGTCGGTATCAAGCCCACGAATCCAGCCATGGTTCCTGAATAACAGCGCTTGCCGGAGATAACAGACATCGTCGCTGACGCCCCTGTTCTCAACAAGCTGGGTCAGGGTAACGGTCGCGCCCACATAAAGAATGGCGACGATGACGACACTTATTGCCAGCGCAAACGTGAAACGATGGCGTTCAGTCATCTTCATGCAATTCGCGGCTATGCCGATCAAAAGATTTGATAGACCGCATACTACGCTTCATTTCTGCGCTCGATTCCATGCCGCGCGGTCTACGCGCGCGATCGGCCGAACCGACGCAGACAGTGCATGGCAGCGCAGTCTATGTTATCCCGCCCGCGACAAGATCAACATGTTAGCTCGTTCCCTGCAATGCCGGACCACGCCATGCCAAGCCCCGGCGAGCCTTCGTCGCAGGCCCGCTTTATTAGCACGCTGCTGCTGTTATGGCT
>DAIMKK010000067.1:7046-9881 GCA_036721745.1 Pseudolabrys sp.
GATCAGAATTTGGCGCGGGGTCAGTTTCGGCAGCCGTATCATTCCGCGATGTTCCAAGCCTAACGCTGATTTACGCTCTTTTCCGGCCGGCGCAAAAACGCTGCGCATGCAAACGGCCAATCCCCAGCCGGATAGGCATGACGCGGCAGACTATGGTATCCCGCCAGCAGCAAGATCAACACCTTAGCACCCCCACCCGCAATGCCCGACCACGCCATGCCAAGCCCAAGCGAGCCTTCGTCGCAGGCCCGCTTTATTAGCACGCTATTGTTGTTATGGCTCGCCGGCACTGGGCTGCGGCTCACCATTCTTGCGGTGCCGCCGGTCATCCCGCTGATCCACGACGGCCTCAAGCTCAACGCCACCCAGATCGGTATTCTCACCGGCCTGCCTTCGATGCTGTTCGCGTTCGCCGCCGTTCCCGGCGCGCTGCTGATCGCACGGCTCGGCATGCGTACGGCGCTGGTGGTCGGGCTCGGCGTCACCGCGCTCGGCGGCGCGCTGCGAGGCTCGATGCCCGACGTGGCGTGGCTTTACGCGATGACTATCGCCATGGGCGCCGGCGTCGCGATCATGCAGGTAACCATGCCGCCTGCGGTGCGCGCCTGGTTTCCGGAACGCATCGGCTTTGCCACCGCCGTCTACACCAACGGCCTGCTGTTCGGAGAAATTCTCCCTGTTGCGCTGATGCTGCCGCTGGTTCTGCCGCTGGTCGGCGGCAGCTGGCAATGGGGCTTCGTGGTCTGGAGTGTGCCGGTCGCCGTCATTGCCGCTTTGGTGTTGGCGCTGGCGCCGACTGCGGTCAATGGACTGTCATCTGCCACCAGCCGCCGCTGGTGGCCGGACTGGCACGATCCGCTGATCTGGCGACTCGGCATCATGCTCGGCACCATCAACGCTACGTATTTCGCGACCAACGCCTTCCTGCCCGATTATCTGCGCAGCAATGGGCAGAACGAGTGGATCAGCGCGGCGTTGTCAGGACTGAATGCCGGTCAAATGCCGGCGTCGTTCCTGTTGCTCGCTGTCGCCGGGCGTCTCGAGCGACAGGCGTGGCCTTACGTCGCTTGCGGGCTGCTCTGCGTGATCTCGACCGGCGGCATTGTGTTCGGTTCCGGCGCCTGGATCGTGGCGGCGGCGACGGTGCAAGGCTTTGCAGCCTCCGCGATTCTCATTCTGATCCTTGCGCTGCCGCCCTTGCTGAGCGCGCCGGATGACGTGCATCGCGTCACCGCCGCCATGTTCACCATCAGTTACAGTTGCGCGGTGATCGTGCCGGTGATCAGCGGCCTCGCCTGGGATATAAGCGGCATCGCCAGCCTGGCATTTGCCCCGATCGCAATCTGCGGCATTATGCTGGTCGTCCTGGCGCCGGCGATCAATCACGTTCGTCAAGCAGGGAGTTAACTGAATGCGTCCGATTCCGGTGGGAGCAAAGGGGACCTACACGCTGCGGGTGACGCCGGCGCATCTTGCAAATCAGTTCAAGGACATCAGCCTGCCGCAGGTATTCGCCACACCGATGATGGTGACCGTCATGGAGAACGCCGCGCTCAACGCGGTGCGCGATTATCTCGATGCGGGCGAGAGTGTGGTCGGCACGCTCGTCAATGTCCGCCATCTGGCGGCGACACCAGTCGGTCATCAGGTAACCGCCGTGGCCGAGGTGACCAAGGTCGACGGCCGGCGCATCGAATTCAAGGTGAGCGCGCGCGACGAAATCGAGGAAATCGGCAACGGGACGCACGAGCGCATGGTGGTCGATATGGGCCGGCTCGACCAGCGGCTGAAGGCCAAGAAGCGGCCTTAATCACAGACCCTCGCAAGACCCTTGAAATCCAGTTTTGGCCGCAGTAAGCATCAATAACTACATCATATATATCTATACTGATGTCTAAAACATGATAACCGGCACGCAAATGCGGGCAGCCAGGGCACTGCTTGGCCTCGACCAGCGCGAATTGGCGCAAGCGTCGGGCTTGTCGCTGCCGACCATCCAGCGCATGGAAGCCTGCGACGGCGTGGTGCGCGGCAATGTCGACTCGCTGATGAAGCTGGTCGACGCGCTCGCCGCCGGCGGCATCGAATTGATCGGCGAAGGCGCGGCGAGCAGCGGCGGCGGCCGCGGGGTACGGCTCAAATGATGGTCGTCTACGCGCTTTACGCCGTGGCGGCGCTGGTGGTCTTGGCCCCCGTCGCGATCGCGCTCGGCGCCTCGCCACGCGGCACTAGCGTTGTTTATGGCGCAAGCTTGATGATCACCTTGACGCTGGGCGTGATCGCGCTGCTCTGCCTATTCGGATATTCCGATCCGTCCTCCACCGCGACGCTGCCGCTCGGCCTACCCTGGCTGGGGTCTCATTTCCGCCTTGATGCACTGGCGGCATTTTTCCTGGTGGTGGTCAATCTCGGAGGCGCTTCGGCGAGTCTGTTCGCGCTCGGCTACGGCCGCCACGAGCACTCCCCGCAACGCGTGCTGCCGTTCTATCCCGCCTATCTTGCCGCCATGAACCTCGTGGTCATGGCGGACGACGCTTTCAGCTTCCTGGTGTCGTGGGAATTCATGTCGCTCACGTCCTGGGCGCTGGTGATCTCGCATCATCAGCTGCGCGAGAACCTGCGCGCCGGTTACGTCTATCTGCTGATGGCGAGCTTCGGCACGCTCGCGCTGCTGCTCTCGTTCGGCTTGCTCGCCGGCGCCGATGGCAATTATGCGTTCGATGCCATCCGCGCTTCGCACCCGACCGCCGCGCTGGCGGCGCTGGTGCTTATCCTCACCATCGTCGGGGCCGGCTCCAAGGCCGGCGTCGTCCCGTTACACGCATGGCTGCCGCT
>DAIMKK010000068.1:0-9846 GCA_036721745.1 Pseudolabrys sp.
CCCCAAACTCCGCCGCACCGTATCCACAATCCTTGCCGGCGTCGGCAGCACGATGTCTTCCAGAATATCGGCGGCCGGCAGCGGAATATGCGGCGTGGTGATCCTTACCGGCGGCCCGTCGAGGTCATAGAAGGCCTCGTCGGCCGCGATCGACACGATCTCGGCGCCCCAGCCGCACAGCCGCGGATTTTCCTCGACCGTGAACAGCCGGTGCGTCTTAGCGACCGAACCGAGGATGGTTTGCGTGTCGAGCGGCACCAGCGAGCGCACGTCGATCACTTCCGCATCGATGCCATGTTCCGTCTTGAGCTTTTCGGCCGCCGCAAGCGCGCGCGACACCATCAGCGCCAGCGCGATAATCGTGCAGTCCTTGCCGGGCCGCACGATCTTGGCGGTGCCGAGCCGATCGACGATTTCGCCGTCCGGCACCTCGCCTTTGGTCGCATAGAGCGACTTGTGCTCGAGGAAGATGACCGGGTCGGGATCGCGCACCGCCGCGGCCAAGAGGCCGATGACGTCGAGTGGCGTTGACGGCGCCACCACCTTGAGGCCCGGGATCATCATGCACCAGTTCTCGACGCTCTGGCTGTGCTGGGCGCCGAAGCGCGAGCCGGCGCCGTTGCCGGTGCGCACCACCAGCGGGCACTTGACCTGGCCGTTCGACATGTAACGGCTCTTGGGGAACTCATTGGCGATGTAGTCGAAACAGACCGCGAAAAAGTCCGAGAACATGATCTCGGCGATCGGCTTCAGGCCGGTCATCGCCGCGCCCATGGCCGCGCCCATGATCGCCTGCTCGGAGATCGGCGTGTCGCGCACGCGCAACGGCCCGAACTGCTCGAACAGACCGACGGTCGCCTTGAACACGCCGCCGGCCTTGGCCACGTCCTCGCCGAGAAACACGACGTCCGGATCGCGCGCCATTTCCTGCGCGATGCCGCGGATGACGGCGTCGCGATAAGTCAGTTCCGCCATGCCCAGCCTCCATCGGCGTAGACGTCGGTGGTGATAATATCTAGCGGCGGATTGGGCGCGGCCTTGCACGCTTCGGTCGCGTCGTCGACGACCTTGCGAACTTCGGTGTCGATGGCGGTGATGGTTTTCTCGCTGACGCCGAACTGCAACAGCCGCTCGCGGTAGATCTTGATCGGGTCGCGCAACTTCCAGCGATCGAGTTCCCCATCGGGCCGGTATTTCGCTGGATCAGCGCGCGAATGGCCGCTGTGCCGATAGGTCATACACTCGATTAGTGACGGGCCTTTGCCGGCGCGGGCTTTGTCAAAGGCCGTCTTGGCGGTGCGATAGACCGCGTCGGCGTCGTTGCCGTCGATCACGATGCGCTCCAGTCCATAAGCCGAAGCGCGATCGGCGGCCGGATGCTCGACCGCCGTTACGTCGGTGATCGGCGTGTATTCCATGTAAAGGTTGTTCTCGCAGACGAAGACCACCGGCAGCTTCCACACCGCGGCGAAATTGAGCGCCTCGTGGAAGGCGCCGATATTGGTGGTGCCGTCGCCAAAGAAGCAGACCGAGACGTCCTTGGCACCTTTGTATTGCGCGCGCCAGGCGGCGCCACACGCGATGGGAAGATGCGCGCCGATGATGGCGTAGGAGCCCATGACGCCGTGCTCGACCGAGGTCAGATGCATCGAGCCGCCCTTGCCGCGCATCAGGCCATTGTCGCGCTGCATCAGTTCGCCCAGCACCTTCTCGACGCTGACCCCGCGCGCCAGCGTATGGGCGTGGCCGCGATAAGTGCAGAAGGAAAGGTCGCCCTTCTTCATGGCGCCGGCAAAGCCCGCCGCCACCGCCTCCTGTCCGAGCGACAGATGGCTGGTGCCCTTGACCAGGTTCTGCAGGAACAGGTCGAAGGCGCGCTGCTCCGCCTCACGGATCACTACCTGGGTCCGGTACAGCTCCAGGCGCTTGTCCTCGCCGATATCGTCGTTCAAGCCCGAGCCAGCCGGCCCCGGCGCCCGGTCCTTAACTGTCGCCATGAATGGTCCTCGAAGGGTCTTATTATGCGGCGGAACTTAGCCCCGATACAGAAGGCCTCGCAACTCTCTATTCGACTACCCCGTCGCTGGTGGTGGTCTTGCCCAACTTACGCTCCCGGTACAGCAAATAGAGGCCGGAGCAGATGACGATGGCCGCCCCTGCCATGGTCCAGCCGTTTGGCACATGGTCGAACACCAGATAGCCCAATATCACCACCCAGATGAGCTGGGTATAGACGAAGGGCGAGAGCACCGCGGCTGGGGCGATCCGGTGACCCGAGATCAGCAAGAAATGCCCGGCGCTGCCGAGCACGCCAGTGCCCACCAGCATGAGCGCGATCGCCCAATTCTCCGGCGTCGTCCAGACGAACGGGATGACCGGCAGCATCATCAGCGCGCCAACGAAGTTTGCGTAGAACAGCGAGGTCTGGTTGGAGTCGACGCGCGAGACGATGCGCGTGATCACCGCATAGAGGCCATAGCAGACGGTCGCGGCGAACGTGATCAGCGCGGCCGGATGCATGCCGCCGAAGCCGGGCCGCGTGATCAGCAGCACACCGCCGAAGCCGACGCAGATCGCCGACCAGCGCCGCCAGCCGATCCATTCGCCCAGCATCGGTCCCGATGCGATGGCGACAATGAACGGAAACGTGAAGACAATCGACAACGCCTCGTCGAGCTGCAGCCAGCGCAACGCCACGAAATTCAGCGCACTTGAAGCGGCAAGCAGGACCGACCGCGTGATCTGCAAATTCAGGCGTTTGGTGCGCAGCAAGCCTGTGTGCGTCAGCGGATTGGAGACGATGAGCGTCAGCACCAAAGCGCTGGTGTAGCGCGCCCATGTGATCTGCATGGGATCCATCTGGGTATTGAGATACTTTGCCGTGGTGTCGAGGCAGGCAAACAGCGCCACAGCTCCGCACATCAAGGCGATACCGGTGAGGCGCTGGCGGCGCTGATGCGCGATGTCGATCGCCTTAGTCTTCTTGTCGGACATGATGGGTGAATTGATTTTGTTTGGCTTACCGGTATAGTCGGAACGCAGGGGAAATTGCAGCCTCGCGTCGATGGCAGCCATCCATCCAAGCGCTGGTCACTTCATCTCAGGAGCGACCTATGGATTGCATGGTTCTCGGACTTTTCTTTGTATCGACATTTGTCGGCGGCGCGGTCTCCGGCTTGGCCGGCTTTGCCATGGGCCTGGTCGTATCCGGCGTCTGGCTGCACATCCTCACGCCGGTCCAGACCGCGGCCTTGATCGTCGGCTACGGCCTGCTGGTGCAAAGCTACAGCATTTGGACGCTCCGGCACGCATTGAGCTGGCGCAAGGTGACGCCCTTCGTCATCGGCGGCGCGGTCGGCGTGCCAGCGGGAGCGGCACTCCTTAGCCATATCGATCCATCTTATTTGCGTATCGGCGTTGGCCTTCTGCTGGTGTGTTACAGTACATTCAGCCTGGCGCGGCCGGTGCTCAAGCCGATGGACGCCGGGGTCGCGGCCGATGTCGGTATCGGTGTCGTCAACGGTGTGCTGGGTGGGATGACCGGACTGGCCGGGCCCTTCATTACCATCTGGTGTCAATTGCGCGGCTGGCCGAAAGACGAACAGCGCGCCATTTTCCAGCCAGTGATCCTGGCGGCCTTCGCGCTGACCGCAATATCGCTGAGCGTTACCGGCGCCATCAACGCTGAACTGATCAAGCTGTATCTATACGGCCTTCCGTTTTTGGCGGCCGGCGCGTGGAGTGGGCTCAAACTTTATGGGCATCTCGACGATGCCGCCTTCCGTAAGGTGATCTTGGTGCTGTTGTTGATTTCCGGGATTGCCCTGGTCGCACCGGAATTGATGTTTCGATGAGCGGACGCCTTGCTGACAGTCCGGCAATGAACTAGAGTTCTTTCGTGGGGCCTGCGGCGGTCGCCCCGTTTCCCAAGGCTTGCGAGCCCAAGCACCGTCTCCTTCGTTCGCGGAGGGGACCTATGCTGTCTGCAAGCTAGAATACCACCAAACAAATCTGCCATGCGATTTGCGACGCCGTGCGCGACGCAGATCGTCGTTATGCAACGTTCGGGGTTTCCGAAGCCTCCCCGTCAGATGCGACTCCCGTCCATCCAAGCGCTGATCGCTTTCGCTTGGGAGCAATCTATGGACGGCACTCTAATTGGGCTTTTTCTTATCACGACATTTCTCGGCGGATTCACCAGCGGCTTGACCGGCTTCGCGGCCGGACTCGTCGTGTCGGGCATCTGGTTGCACATCATCACGCCACTGCAAACGGCGGTGCTGATCGCAGCTTACGGGATGATCAACCAAGCCTATGGGGTCTGGAAAGTCCGCCATGCGCTGCAGTGGCGGCGGATCTTGCCGTTCGTCATCGGCGGCGCCGTTGGCGTTCCGCTCGGCGCCTTTCTGGTTACCTATCTCAATCCCGCGCACCTCCGCATCGGCGTCGGCGCCTTGCTGATCGTGTACAGCGCCTACAACCTCGTACGGCCGACATTCACGCCAATCAAATCCAATCCGGCAACCGATGTGGGCATTGGCGTCCTGAACGGACTGCTCGGCGGTCTCACCGGCCTTGGTGGAGTCATCAGCACAATCTGGGTCCAGCTCGGCGGCGGCCCAAAAGATGCCCAGCGCGCGATATTTCAGCCCGTGCTGTTCATCACCATGACGATGACCACATTGACATTCGCCACGGCGGGCCATCTGTTCAACGTCAATATCCTTAAACTTTTCCTGCTGGGGTTGCCGGCGCTGCTGCTGGGTTTGTGGGTTGGCGTCACGCTCTACGGCAAACTCGACGATGCGGCGTTTCGCAAAGCCATCCTGATCTTGCTGCTGATTTCCGGATTGTCGCTGGTTTTGCCGGCATTCTTTCGTTGACGGCTTGCCCGCGATGATCCGCTGAGTTAGATTTTTCTGGTGGGGCCAGCGACGGTCGCCCCGCGTTTCAGGCTTGCGAGCCCAAGCACCGTCTCCTTCGTTCACGGAGGGGACCTATGCTGTCTCCAAGCTTTTCGATCTCACCCAAGGATCTTTGGAATGCGATCGCGACGCGCGACGCGCCGCAACTCGTCGATGTGCGTCGCCGCGATGCCTACGAACAATCGCCTCAACTTCTGCCGGGCGCGCTCTGGCGCGATGCCGGCAAGACGCAAATGTGGTCCGGCGAGTTCGACCGCGCCGGGCCCATTGTCGTTGCCTGCAAGGCCGGCCATGAAATGAGCCAGACCGCGGTCGCACAACTGCGCGCCGACGGCTTCGATGCGCGTGTGCTGGAAGGCGGCTACGAAGCCTGGGCGAAAGCCGGGTTGCCGTTCGTCGCCAAAGCCGAGCTTGACCGTCTGACGCCGAAGCGCCCCGGCCTTTGGGTCACGCGACGGCGGCCGAAGATCGACCGCATCGCCTGCCCCTGGCTGATCCGTCGCTTCCTCGACCCGCAGGCACACGTCCTATTCGTTGATCCGGATCATGTCGTGAGCGTCGCACGCGAGAGCGGCGGCGTGCCGTTCGACATCAAGGAGGTCGAATTGAGCCACGACGGCGAGCGCTGCACGTTCGATACCATGCTCAAGCTGTTCGCCCTGGAAGGCGAACCGTCGCTGGCACGGCTTGCTTTGATCGTGCGCGGCGCCGACACCGCACGGCCCGATATCGCGGCAGAAGCGGCTGGCTTGCACGCGATCTCGCTCGGCCTGTCGGCGCTGGCCGGCGACGACGATCATGGCCTGCTCGAACGCGGTTTCATGGTCTACGATGCCTTGTTCGCCTGGCTGCGCTTCGCGGCTGAGGAACGTCACAACTGGCCGGCCAAGGTGGCGTGAGGACGCATGACAATCACTGACACCGCCGCGCAACCGAGCTTCGGCGAGGCCTTCATGGTCTGGCTGAAGATCGGCTGCATCAATTTCGGCGGCCCGGCCGGGCAGATTGCCATGATGCATCGCATCTTGGTCGATGAAAAAAAATGGATCGATGAGCCGCGCTTCTTGCACGCGCTCAATTTTTCCATGTTGCTACCGGGGCCGGAGGCGACGCAGCTTGCGACGTATGTCGGCTGGCTGTTGCACGGCGTGCGCGGCGGGCTTGCCGCCGGCATCCTGTTCGTGCTGCCGGGCGCCTTCGTGATGCTGGGCCTGAGCCTGCTCTACGCTTATGGGCGGGGCTTGGGTCCCATCGATGGCGCGCTGTTCGGCATCAAGGCTGCCGTGCTGGTGATCGTGTTTGAAGCTTTGATCCGTATCGGAAAGCGCGCCTTGAAGTCGTCGCTTCTGGTTTCGCTCGCGGCGTTAGCGTTCATCAGTATTTTCTTTTTCGCCGCGCCGTTTCCGCTGATCGTTATTGCCGCAGCGCTGGTCGGCTATCTCATCGCCCGTGCGCGTCCCGACTTGCTCGGCCTCGCCGTCAAAGAACCGGACGTCACCGACTATTCTGGCAACCGCTGGCGGCAATTCACAATCGCTTCGTTTATTGGTCTCGCGATCTGGTGGGCGCCGGTCGCCTTGGCCGCGCTGACCTTGGGGCCGAACCATATTCTTGTCGGCGTCGGGATATTTTTCTCCAAGCTCGCGGTGGTGACCTTCGGCGGCGCTTATGCGGTGTTGGCCTATATGGCGCAGCAGGTGGTCGAGACGAACGGTTGGTTGACCGCGCCGGAAATGGTGGATGCGCTCGGCCTCGCTGAGACCACGCCAGGGCCATTGATTTTGGTGACGCAATTCGTCGGCTTCCTGGCCGCGTTCCGTGAGGCTGCGCCATTTAGCCCGCTCGCCGCAGGCTTACTGGGCGCGGCGCTAACCACCTGGGTAACGTTCGTACCGGCGATGCTGTGGATTTTCGCTGGTGCCCCGTTCATCGAGGAGCTGCGCGGCAACCGGCGGCTCACCGGCGCACTGGCGGCGATCACTGCCGCCGTGGTCGGCGTCATCCTCAATCTGTCGGTTTGGTTCGCGTTGCATGTGCTGTTCGGCAAAGTGACCGAAATGCACTCAGGCCTGCTGCGCTGGTATGCGTTCGACCCGCTCGCGCTCAATATCCGCGCCGCCGTGTTGGCGGTCATAGCCGGCGTGTTGGCGTTCGGACTGCACCGCAGCTTGATCGAGGTCGTCGTGTCGATGGCCGCGCTCGGCGCAGTGACGCAATATGTTTTGAACTAGCGCTCGCGTTTGACCGCGCTCTCGTGCCAGCGTCGCAGCGCAAAATGAGAAAGCGCCGACAGCACGAAGAAGATCGCAATGCCGGCGAGCGACAGCAGCAGCAGCGCCGCAAACATGCGCGGGATGTTGAGCCGATAGCCGGATTCGGCGATCCGATAGGCGAGCCCCGAGCCGGCGCCGGCGGAACCGGCGGCGATCTCGGCCACCACCGCGCCGATCAGCGACAGCCCACCGGCGATGCGCAGTCCGGCCAGCATCTGCGGCAGCGCCGACGGCAGCTTCAGATTCCACAGCAGCTGCCAGCGCGAGGCTTTGTAGAGCTCGAACAGGGCAAGGAGATTATGGTCGACAGAGGCAAGGCCGAGCGTGGTATTGGCGAGCACCGGGAAGAACGCCACGATCCAGGCGCAGGCCAGCACCGCCAGCGGCTGCGGCAGATAAATGAGCAACAGCGGTGCGATGGCGACAATCGGCGTCACTTGCAGGATCACCGCGTAAGGATAGAGCGAGTATTCGATCAGCCGCGACTGGCTGAACAGGACGGCCAGCCCGATGCCGCCGACGGCGGCGAGTAGGAAGCCTTCGAAGGTGGTGAGGAGCGTCACCAGCAGCGACTGCCACAGCAGACCGCCGTCGGCGATCAATGTGCTCAGTACCAGGCCCGGGCTTGGCAGTACAAAGGGCGGAATGGCGAAGGCGCGCACTACCAAGTCCCAGGCCAGCAGCCCAAGCGCCATTACCAACACGGGCAAGCCAATGCGGAGCGCGCGGTCGCTCATGGCGCGCCTCCCATTGCCATACCGAGCGCCTCGGAAACGGTACGGCAATAGCTGGCATAGTCGGCCGACGTGCGAAAGCGCTCGTCGCGCGGATAAGGCGCCGGGATCGCGATGTCGGCGAACACGCGGCCCGGGCGCGGCGTCATGACGATAATGCGCTGCGACAGGAACACCGATTCGAACACCGAATGAGTGACGAAGATCACCGTGCGGCGCGTCTCCTGCCACAACGTCAGCAGATCGTTGTTGAGCTTGAAGCGGGTGATCTCGTCGAGCGCGGCGAATGGCTCATCCATCAGCAGCAATTGCGGCTCGGTGACCAGCGCGCGCGCGATCGAGGCGCGCATCTTCATGCCGCCCGACAATTCGCGCGGGTAGCTTTGCGCGAATTCGGCCAAGCCGACGCGCATCAGCGTATTGTGCACGGCGGCGCGGGATGGTGCCTCCTCGGCATGGGCAAGCCCGAGCGGCAGCCGTACATTGGCCGACACGTCCGCCCAAGGCATCAAAGTCGGCTCCTGGAATACGAAACCGATCTTGCCGGCCGGCCCTTCGACCGCGCCAGCGGACGGCGCGCTTAGCCCTGCGATGACGCGCAGCGCGGTCGACTTGCCGCAGCCGGACGGTCCCAACAGCGAGACGAACTCGCCATCACGCACCTCCAGATTGAGGCCGTCGAGCGCGACCGTGCCGCTCTCGTACGTCTTGCCGACGCCACGCAGCGAAACGATCTCCGAGCCGGACGAATTCATTTGGGCCGCAACTCGACGCCGACGCCCTTGTTGACGAATTGCAACGTGTAGGCGCGTTTGTAATCGATATTCGGTTTGACCACGCCAGCTCGCACCATCTTATCGAAGAAGCTCTTCACCCGCGCATCGGTCATGGCGCCGATGCCGAGCTTGAGCGAGTCGCCGGAATCGACGATGCCGTATTCCTTCATCTTGCCGATCGAATAGGCGAGCAGCGCGTCGGTCATTTCCGGATTGTGCTTTTTGATCAGCTGGTTTCCGGGCCGGCTGTCGCCGTAAATATAATTGTACCAGCCGATGACCGAGGCATCGACGAAGCGCTGCACCAGGTCCGCTCGCTTCTCCACCAGATCGCGGCGGGTCTCGATCATAGTCGAATAGGCGTTGAAGCCGGCGTCGGCGAGCAGGAATACCTTCGGCTCGAAGTGACCTTGCGTCTCGACCGCGTAGGGCTCGGAGGTAACGTAACCCTGCATAGCCGACTTTTTGTCGGCGAGGAACGGCTGCGCGTTAAAGGTGTAGGGCTTCACCTTCGATTCGTCGAAACCATAGTCGGCCTTCAGCCACTGGAAGTAGCTGGCCATGCCTTCCTTCGACACGAACAACGTGAGCTTCTTCAGGTCCGTGAGCCGCTCGACGCCCCGATGCGCGATCAGCACCTGCGGGTCCTTCTGGAAAATCGCCGCCACCATCACGGTCGGGATGTCGTGCTCAACCGCGTCGAAGGATTGCAGCGAGTTGGCGCTCATGAAGAAGTCGAGCTTGCCGACCGGCAACAGAATGCGATTGTTCACGTTCGGCCCGCCCGGCACGATGGTCACGTCCAGCCCGTATTTCTTATAGGTGCCGTCGGCGAGCGCCTGGTAAAAGCCGCCGTGCTCGGCCTCCGCCACCCAATTGGTGCCGAAGCGAACTTTGTCGAGTTGTTGCGCCTGGGCAACGCCCAAAGCGGCGGCAAAGCCCAGTAAAATCGCTATTAATCTCGTCATCCGCGCACTTTCTCATTGCTGGGCCCAATCGGGCAAGCGCTGGCTCGAAAGCTCTTTGAACTTTTTGCGGGGGCCGCGCGACCCATGGTTACGCGGCCAATGACGGCCGCTCCAATTCAACCGTATGGAGACCGCCATGACCAAGTCTAATACGGTTTCCGTGTGATTAG
>DAIMKK010000069.1:0-9817 GCA_036721745.1 Pseudolabrys sp.
CATCACGCCGGCAGAAGTTCCATTACCGACTTAAGTCTTAAGTAATACTTTACTACGTTGAATACGAGGCCAGTTTAAATCGAGGCGACAACATGGCGTTTCATCGGCGTAATTATGATTATACATCAGATCACTTGGAAATACGGTGTGTCTTTTACGCACTAGACGTACGGACAATTTTGAATACTTATGCGGCCTCGATTGTGGGGGGCCACAGGTACGGAGGTTTTATGATGAAGCGTTTGGTTTTGGCGGGGCTTGGTGCGCTCGCCGTAGTGACAATGACCGGCGCGGCGAACGCCGCCGACATGCCGCGCCGGCAAGCTATGCCGGCCAAGGCGCCGATGTTTGAAGCGCCGTACAATTGGACCGGCTTCTATGTCGGCATCAATGGCGGCGGCGGCTTTGGCCATTCGAATTGGAGCAACGCGCTCGGAACGAACGGCTTCAACCTCTCCGGCGCCGTCGTCGGCGGCACCGTCGGCTATAATTACCAGATGAACCAGGTCGTGTTCGGCGTCGAGGGCGACGGCGATTGGAGCAATATCCGCGGCAGCACCAGCGGCGGCGCCTGCATCGGCACCTCCTGCGAAACCAAAAATTCGTGGCTGGCGACGGCACGCGGCCGTCTCGGCTATTCCTTCGGGCGCTTCATGCCCTACGTCACCGGCGGCGGCGCCTTCGGCGACGTCAAGACGACGGCGGGCGGCCTCGGCAGCCAGACCACGACCCAGGCCGGCTGGACCGGTGGCGCAGGTGTTGAGGCGGCCATCTCCGGCCCCTGGACTGCCAAGGTCGAATATCTCTATGTCGATCTCGGCAAGGCCAGTTGCGGCGCCGTACCCTGCGGACTCGCGACCAGCGCGAGCCTGACCAGCAACCTGGTGCGCGGCGGCATCAACTACCGGTTCTAATCGAACCGAAATCACAAACTGCAAAAAGCCCCGGACAAAGTTCCGGGGCTTTTTCGTTATGCGCAAAGTCAGCGCGGCGGCTTACCACGATCATGGCCCAATCGTGGCGAAACGAGCGTTGCCGAGCGGCCACAGCCGGCGGCAATCGCGGTGTTGCGCGGAACCTCTATCGCGAATGGCGCGTTGAATGCGCAATCGGGGGACGGCGCATTCGCGACCGTCCGCACAATTTGAAATGAGGTGTGCGTCATGAAAAAGTTCCTGCTTGCAAGCGCGAGCATCTTGGCAATGAGCGTGGTCGCGGCATCGGCCGCCGATCTTCCACGGCGGATGCCGGCCAAAGCGGAGCCGGTATTCGTGCCGCCGGCCTGGAGCTGGACCGGCTTTTATGTCGGCATCAACGGCGGCGGCGGCTTCGGCCGTTCGGATTTCGCCGCGCCCTTCCCCTCCGGCTCGTTCAATACTTCCGGCGGGTTGGTCGGCGGCACGCTCGGCTACAACTATCAGATGGATAACATCGTGCTCGGCGTCGAAGGCGACATCGACTGGAGCAATATCCGCGGCAGCACCCCCTGTGCCGGCACCATCTGCGAAACGCGCAACGATTGGCTGGGCACCGCGCGCGGACGCCTGGGCTATGCCTTCGGCAATTTCATGCCCTACGTGACCGGCGGCCTCGCGGTTGGCGACATCAAAAACTCGATCGCCGGTGTCGGCAACGCCACCGAGACCAAAGCCGGCTGGACCGCGGGCGGTGGCGTCGAAGCGCACATCAGCGGCCCGTGGTCGGTCAAGGCCGAATATCTCTTCGTCGATCTCGGCCGCGGCGCCTCGGTGCTCGGATCGGATGCCAAATTCCAGACCCACATCGTGCGCGCCGGCTTGAACTACAAGTTCTGATCGAATTGGCACGCGACTAAATGCAAAGCCCCGGAGCGAACTCCGGGGCTTTTGCTTGCGCGTCTTTTACGGGCGCATGATCTTGTCCGAAAACCGGTTCCCATCCCCGATCAAGTCGAGGACAAGCTTTTCGGGATCATGCGTTAGGCCGCGACTTTGGTCGCCGCGAAAGCCGGCACTTGGGTGGCGAATTTGTCGTGCCAGGCCAGCAGGCGCGGATGATCTTTGCGCCAACTGCCGTCGAAACGAAGATCGCGATAGCCAAGCACGCAAGCGAGCGCGATTTGCCCGACGTCGGGCATCGGACCGAGCGTCGGCGGCGCGGCTTCCAGCGCCTCCAAGCCGCGCGCGACCTTGTCGGCCTGGCGATCGACCCAAACCTGCACTTGCTTGTCGGCCGGCCGATAACGGCTCTCGTAGACCAGCAGAACCGAGGCATCGAGGATGCCGTCGCACAGCGCCTGCAAGCGCAGCGCGGCGAAGCGCGCCTTCGGTTCGCGCGGAATGATGCGGCCGCCGCCGGCCAGATGATCCAGTACCTCCAGGATCACACGCGAGTCGTAATAGATGGTGCCGTCATCGAGGATTAGCGCTGGAATTTTGCCGAGCGGATTCTGCACGCGGATCGGGTCGGCGGGATCGTTGAGATCGGTTTCGCGCACGTCGATCTTATCGACGAGATCGAGTACGGCGGCCGCGATGCGGACCTTGCGCACGAACGGCGAGGCGGGTGAGGAGCGCAGGATCATCGGAAAAATATCTCGCCGCGACAGGCGCGGGGGTCCCGCAGCTGGTGAAGATCGAAAACAACTCGGCGGGCGGCCGTTGCCGGCGCCGCCCGTAACGCGATCAGCCGGTAACAACCAAATTCACGGCCTTCGGGCCTTTGCCTTTTTTGTCCGGCTCGACGTCGAAGCTGATCTTCTGTCCTTCATTCAGACCTTTAAGTCCAGCCGCTTCCACGGCGGTGATGTGCACGAACACATCGCGCCCGCCGTCATCCGGCTTCACGAAGCCATAGCCCCGCTCGCTGTTGAAGAATTTCACAACACCAGTCTGCGCCATAGGGAAAACTCCTCTCCCCGCACTGCTCCGCCGCCAGCCCCACGCTCGACGGCTCGGCCGGACATTCACATTCGGGGAAAGCGTCGGCCTCAAACGGCCTCTGTCACTCCGCCGGCCCCCAACCAGGAGGCGGAACGTACCTGCCAATGATGGAACTACACACCAACTGCGGTCCTGTGGAAAGGGGCCACAAGCTCATCGGGCGAGCGGCGCCCCCTCGCGGGTCAGCCAATCGAGCCGGAAGGCGCCCTTGCCGTCGCGCCCCAGGATGTCCGCCAACGCCGGCAACAGGACGGACAGCTCGCTTTCCAGGGTCCAGGGCGGGTTGACCAGGATCAGGCCGCAGCCGTTGAGGTGGGTAGGATCGCTGAGCGGAGCGACCATCAGTTCCGCGCGCAACATTTTTCCGATGCCCGCCCGGCGTAAGGCTTTGGCGAAGGCATCCGGCTCGCTGCGCCCCTTGATCGGGTACCAGAGCGCATAAATACCAGTGGCCCATTTGCGGTGCGCTGCGGCAAGCCCGCGCGCCAGGCGGTAGAAATCGCCGTCCTGCTCAAATGGTGGATCGACCAGCACCAGGCCGCGGCGTTCTTTCGGCGGCACATAGGCGCCGAGCGCGGTCCAGCCGTCGATTTCAAGCGTTTTGATGCGGATATCGCCGCGCAGATTCTGCCTGAGCGCGGCGCCCGCCTTCGGCTCGATTTCGCAGGCAATCAGGCGGTCCTGCGGGCGCAGCCAGGCGCGCGCCAGCGCCGGCGAGCCAGGATAGGTCTTGAGCTGGCCGCGTTCGTTGAGTGCAGCCATCACTTCCAGATATGGCGCCAGCAGCGCGGCCACCGGCGCTGCAAGCGGCGCAGCAATCAGCCGCCCGATGCCGTCATGCCATTCGCCGCCGCGGCTGGCTTCCGGACCGGCCAGATCGTAGAGGCCGGCGCCGGCATGGGTGTCGATCACGCGGAACGCCGCCGGCTTAGCGCGCAAATAATGCAAGATCCGGCAAAGCACCGCATGCTTGAACACGTCTGCGAAATTTCCCGCATGGAAAGCGTGGCGATAGTTCACGGGTGTTCGCTGCTCCGCGCATAGCCGGCATTAATCGCCGGCGCTGCCGAGCTTATGCCACTATTCCGGCACACCGCGCAGGCCGAAATGGCTACGCGGCTTGACCGGGCGAAGCTTGCACTCCGGCTTCCGCCGCCGCGGCCGTAAAACGGCGGCAGGCGTGCGGGAGTACGCCGCGGGCATCGCCGCGGCCCTGACGCGCCGCTGGCTGATCGCCCACAACAGTAGGCGCACAGGAACGAGCATCGCCGAGGCCACTCCAATGATGTGCAAAGCCGGCGGCAATATCAGGTGTTCGGGCGAGCCAAACAGCCACAACACGATATAGCCGAGCCCGGCGAAACAGACCGCAAAACTGAAATAGTCCCACACACGATTCATAGCAGCGCACTCCCCTGCGCTTGATCGCACGTGGAAGATTACGGAATTCCCTTACGAGAATCTTGCGCCAATTCCCGACGCTCCGGGGTTATCCCCGTAGCGCTTGCGGCCATCGTTAGTGGCGGCTTAATGCGATTGCAGATTCAAAGGCAGTGTCTAGTCGCGCGCGTTTAGGAGTCGTTTATCCGCCACGCACCGCCGGCATCGCGATGGCGTCACGCTTGCACGCGCGGCGCACCACCTCGGCGCAATCGCGGAAGGAAAAATCCTTGTTCAGGCACACGCGCACTTCGCTCAGGCGCTTGCTGTCGCAGGCAACGGCAAAGGCCGCGCGCGATAATCCCGCATTGGCCTTGACGAAGGCCTCGGCGACGTCGTCCGGCTTCACCGTGATCGGCTTGTCCAGTTCGGTAAATTCCAGTGGAATTTTTACCACCGCGCGCGCTTTGCGCACGGCCTCGAAATAAGCGTGCTGCGAAAGCCCCGAGCAGGTTCCGTGCCGATCCCATTCATGGAAGATCAGCCGCGGGCTCGGCATCAGGTCGAGCGCGCCGCCGACGATGGTGCGGTCGAGCCGCGGCGCCGGCACTTGGCAGTACGATGGGAACCCCTGTTCGTATTGCGGCCAAAGCCCGTGCACCACGAAGGAAAACGGCCGGCCGGCGCATTGCTGGTCGGGCGCGCGATCGGGCGCGCGCTCATGCGCGGCTTCGCAATAAGATGGCGACCAGGACAGCGCCAGCACATAGAAATCGAATTGGCCGGGCGCATTCTGCCGGCGGTCTTGCGCAAAGCTGCCTTGGGTTTGCCGATCCTGTGCCAGCGCGACGATGGCGAAAATGAACAGGAAACTGAGGGCAACGGTGGCGGCCTGCGCTGCCCGGCTAACGCGATGACGATGCAAAGCGCGAAACATTGGACGCCCCCATCACAAGGACACCCGAACAAACCGGAAATTGATAATTCGCAACGGTTCCAGAAAACCGTAGCTTATTAGACAGAACAATTCAAGAACAAAATAGAACAGATGGGGATTATTCGGTCGAGCCGGCTTAAGGCCGCGCCATTTTGCAGGCTGGGTTATAGGCCCAGTCGCGGTCGAGGCCGACCACGCACCATTCGACGCCCCAGGTCATGCCGATCATGCCGGCGTCTTCGACGATCGAGTAATTCACCCGGTGCTTGAGTCCGTCGCTGACCGTGGCGACCGCACTGCAGAAGCGGCGCGGAACGGTTCCCTCCGCCCAGGGCCTGAACGCGGTTTCGCGCACCCCCTCGTAGGTGAGGATTTGCAGGTTGGAGTTCCAGAAGCTGCTTTCCTTCTCGGCAAAACGCGCCGAGATCTTGCCGAGGGCTGCCTCGCAGGGCGGCAGCTGGCCGTCGTAGTTCGGCCCGGTCATGTAGAAGCCCTTTTCCAGCCAATTCGCCGCCTGTGCCGGCGCCAAGGTGCCGAAGCCGCCGAGGGCGATCAAAACCACCACCGCCAGCAACCGAATGCAACGACGCCGCTTAGCCATGACCCAACTCCCCCTGAACCGCAGGCACTATATTCTACTCTCGCCGCCACGCCAATCGCCCAGCACCGCTTGTACCAGTGCGAGCGCCGCCACCGCCGCCGTATCGGCGCGCAAGATGCGCGGCCCGAGCGCGATCCGCACCACATTCGGGCGCCGGAGCAGCGCGTCCCGCTCCTCCCCGGCAAAGCCGCCCTCCGGACCGATCAGCACGGCGAGCGGCGCCCCGGTGCGCGCGGCATCGGCCAGCGCCGCCACCGGATCTTTCACCTCGGCGTCCTCGTCGCAGAACACCAGCAAGCGGTCGGCCTCGCCGATCGCCGCCTTTAATGCGAGCGGTTCGGCGACCTCGGGTAACGACAAAATACCGCACTGCTGCGCCGCCTCGATTACATTGGCACGCATGCGGTCGAGATTGACCCGCGCCACCTGGGTATGCCGGGTGATCACCGGTTGCAGGCGCGAAGCGCCCATTTCCACTGCCTTTTGCACCAGATAATCGAGCCGGGCGTGCTTGAGCGGGGCAAACAGAAAATGCAGGTCGGGCGAGTGCGGCTGCTCCCGCAGGCGCTCGCCGACGACGCCCGTCAGCGCCCGTTTGCCGTTACCGGCGAGTCGGGCCTGCCATTCCCCGTCACGGCCATTGAACAAAAGCAGCGCATCCCCGTGCTTGAGCCGCAGCACATTGAGCAGGTAATTCGCCTGGCCGCGGTCGAATGGAACCGTAAGCCCTGCCGCCAGCGGGGCATCGAGATAGACGCGCGGGGTGCGGAAATCGTAGTCGGGCATGCGTTAATCATTACGGCTGCGATGAGGCCGGGGGCGGGTTTACGCTACCCTGCCAGCCCTTGGCGAGGGGCGACGATTGTGCCTGGATTGCCGTGATCCCGACGCATTCGGCCGCTTGGTATATCCGGTTCGTTCGCACCAATCTGCTATGATGCGTCCGGGACCGGAGAGGACCAGTTTATGAACTTGCGCCGCCCCTTGTTGATCGCCGCATGTCTGATGCCGTTCGGCATAGCGACGGCCGCAGCGCAATTCCAGCCGGCCACGCCGCAACAGGAACCACCGCCTTGCGTCCAGGAATTCATGAAGCTGCGCGACGACGCCGGCAAGAAAGCAGCGGCAATCCGCACGGCGAGCGCGCGCAAGGCACCGGCGCAAGAGGCTTGCGGGTTATTCAACGCGTTCTCGGCCGCCGAGGCCAAGATGGTGAAATACGCCGAAGACAATTCGGTCTGGTGCGGAATTCCCCCGCAAGTGATCGCCGGCATAAAGCAGCAGCACGTCAAGACAGTCGAAATCCGCACCAAGGTTTGCCAGGCCGCCGCGGCACAGCCGCGACCGGCGGGTCCTAGTTTGAGCGACGCATTCGGCGCCCCCGTTACCGATTCAAACAACATCAAGACCGGCCGCGGCACCTTCGACACCCTGACCGGTACCCCGCTCGGCAACCGATGAGCGCGAACGCCGGACGCGTCGCCGATGCGACCGGAAACTGGGTTGACGGTCTCGCGCCGCCATTCGCCCGGCCCTATCTGCGGCTCGCTCGACTCGACCGGCCGATCGGATCCTGGCTGCTGCTGATGCCGTGCTGGTGGTCGGTAGGCCTCACCGGCATGCGCGTCGAGCAATTCCCCAGCCTGTGGCACATCGCGCTGTTCTTCATCGGCGCGTTCGCCATGCGCGGCGCCGGCTGTACCTGGAACGACCTGGTCGATCGCAATCTCGACGGCTTGGTCGAACGCACGCGTTCGCGCCCGATTCCCTCGGGCCAGGTGACCGTCGCCGAAGCAACCGCCTTCATGCTGCTGCAGGCGCTGATCGGTTTGCTGGTGCTGATCCAGTTCAACCGCTTCACGGTGCTCACAGGCCTCTGCTCGCTGCTGGTGGTCGCAATCTATCCGTTCATGAAGCGGATCACCTATTGGCCGCAGATCGTACTGGGGCTCGCCTTCTCCTATGGCGCACTGATGGGCTGGCCGGCGGCATTCGGGCGGCTCGATTGGCCGGCGATCGTGCTTTATGCCGGATCGATCTCCTGGGTGATCGGCTACGATACCATCTACGCCCACCAGGACCGCGAGGACGATCTGCTGATCGGCATCAAGTCGACCGCGCTGCTGTTCGGTGAGAACACGCGGCCGATGCTGGCAGGCTTCTACGCGGGTGCCGTTGTGCTGATCGGCATCGCTGGGCTGATGGCCGGCGGTCAACTTATTTTCGTGCTCGGGCTGATCGCCTTCGCCGCGCATCTGGCCTGGCAAGTGGTGCGCCTCGACATCAACGACTCGGCGCATTGCCTGAAGCTGTTCAAATCGAACCGCGACGCCGGGCTGATATTGTTTGCCGCGATGCTGCTCGAGGCGGTCTTTTGAGCCAAAGTGCTAGTGAAACGCCGACCTGCGTTCTTCGGCGCGGATTGCTGCATCGGCGGCCGCGGCAGCGGCTGAGTGGCCGGGCGAACCGGTGACGACCGGCGGCGCGTCGAATTCGCCGTCGGCTGCGGCAATTGCGGGTTTCGCTGTTTGCGGGAAGGCGCCGATCGATCCGGTCACCATCGCGTCGCTGTCGTCACCCGCGACATAACCGTCCTGGCCGGGCACCGCGACCGGCAGGCCATTCGCCTGCGTCGCCACCGAGCCGGTATTGGCCGGCGCGCCATGCTTGCTGGCATAAAGCGAGCGCGCCTTGGCCGCCGCCACTTCGCCCGGGATCGCGTCCGGCCGGCAGGGGCGGCGCCCGCTCGTGCGCCGCATCAAATCCACGTGGATGTGATCGTAGTGAAAAACGTTGTAGCCGGGCGCCAGCACCGTCGTAAAAGTCTCGCAGGCATAAAGTTGCACGTCGTGCAGGAAGCCCTGCTCTTGCGGCGTGCCGTGCCAGCCGTTCTTGACCGTGATCTTGTGCCCATCGGCCAGCGTGAAGCCGGCGATGTCGAGCGCATCGCCGAAGGCGTGCTCGGATATGTTCGAGGTTCCCGAGCCGACCATCTCGCGGCATGAATAGGATCCGATCTGCCTGATCTCGGTGACCTGGCTGCCGAACCAGTGCAAGGCCGCCGGCTGCACGCCTTCGCTGACCCAGCGGTCGAGCGCGGAGACCATCGGACAGGCAAGCGTCGCGGGCGGCGTCACCGCCGCCGGCACGACCGCGGCCGTAGCATTCGGGCCGCGCATCGGACCGAGCGCGGGCGGCGCGCGTTGCGGCGGCGGCTGATAGACCGGCGCGTTATAGGCCGGTTGTGTGCGCGGATACGACGGCGCGGCGCGGCCGCGCGGCAGCACGGCGTCGTCGGGAATATCGTCGGGCGCTGCTACGCCCGGCGCATAGATCGACATCGGCTGGCCGGCCGGCGCCTCGGAGGGCGCTGGCGGATCGCGGTCCATGGACCGCGCGGGCGGATAGCGATCCTCTGACGGCGCATAATCCGCTGGCGCCGTGGTGTCAGGCCGTGCGATCCCGGGCGGTCCCGGCACCCAGCGCATATTGCCGCTTTGGATCGACGCACTTTGGACAGGCCGCACGGGAGCCGGAGGCGCGTAGTAACGCTGCTCGGTCGGCGGCCAGTTCGGCTGCACCGGGGAGCCATTGGGGATTCCTGCCGGCGGGCGCAAGTCGTCGCCATAGCTCATGGCCGTGCTTTCGCCCAGCAGGGCCACCTTGAGCGGAAAATCGGCGCCGCACATGCCCGGGCCTGTGATCGGCTGCATCTGCTCGACGCCAACGCCGATCTTGACCGCGCCCGATTTCAGGCAGGTGACCTCGGCCTCGTGCCGCCAGGCCGCGCGCTCGCCATGCAGAAAGCTGCGCCCGCAACCGGCGAGCGCCAGCAACACGACCGTGCCGGCGAGATAGGTACGGACCCCACACTTCATACCCGCGAAAATGCGAGCAGTTTCTTTAACGAGGCTTCAACGCTGACGGTGCGGGAATTCGTTAAGGATAAGGAATCGTTGCCGTGACCGCTAGTGACCC
>DAIMKK010000070.1:0-9795 GCA_036721745.1 Pseudolabrys sp.
CGCCCGCCGCGCCGAAGCGCCCTCGCTCAACCCGCCCGCAAGCGCCACCGGCCGCACCGGCTGGCTCACCGACCTGCTCAGCCGCGCCTCGCGCGAGGACGGCGAGCCGGAGCGCGACAGCCCACGCGAAACCGCGCGCGAGCCGCTGCGTGGACCGGAGGAGCGCACGCCCCGGCACAGTATCGAATCGCTCGATTCGCTCTCGGTCGACATCGCCCGCATGATCGATCACGACGCGGCGGCCGATTTATGGGACCGCTACAAACGCGGCGAGCGCAACGTCTTCACCCGCCGGCTCTACACCTTGCAGGGCCAGCAGGCGTTCGACGAAATCCGCAAGAAGTACCGCGCCGACCGCGAGTTCAAGCAGACGGTCGACCGCTACATCGGCGAGTTCGAACGGCTGCTCGAGGAAGTCTCCCGCGACGACCGCGGCCAGGTGGTGGCGCGCACCTACCTAACCTCGGAAACCGGCAAGGTCTACACCATGCTGGCGCACGCGGCCGGGCGCTTCGACTAACGGCTATAAAGACCGGTTGGCTTAATTTTAGACGGGCTCGGAAACGGGCCCGCCTTCGCATTTAGCCATCCCCAAACCGAAATTTCAGTTTGCCTAGGGCGCCCAACTAGCGGATAGTTAGGCAGGTTGCTGTCCGCGTGGGGCGAAGTCGGCGGCCGTTGCGGAAATTATCCGCCACTAAAAATAATAAGATCGAGGCGGAACAGAGGGTGGAGCTGGCGTCGATTGACGCCAATGATGAACACGGCAATCTGGGAGGATGATGCCATGCTCAAGCGCACTGTTTCGGCGCGTGTACTCGCTACACGCAGCCTTGCTGCCGCGGTTTTTGCGGCCTTCACATTCAGCTTGATCGGACTTTCGAGCACGACCGCATGGTCGGAGCCGAAGGATATCCGGTGGGGCACCGGCCCGGTCGGTTCGGTTGGCCACAAGGCGCTGGTGGTCCTCGCCGATCTCCTGAACAAGGAAATGCCGGACTACCGCATCACCGTTCTGCCAATGCCTGGCGCCGTGATGACCGTGAAGGGCTACGCCACCAACCAGATCGACGCCTTCTACGGCTCCGACGACGCGCTGCGCGAATTTGCAGCCGATGCCGGCCGCTTCAAGGGCTTCAAGGCGACCATGAAGCGCATGCCCGTGCAATCGATGTGGATGTTCACGATTGACGTCGGTCTCGCCATCAAGGCCAGCAATGCCGACAAGATCAAGAAGTGGGGCGATCTGACCGGCAAGAAGGTCTACACCGGCCCGCTGCCGTTCGATACCCGCTTGCATCTCGAAACCGCCATGGCCGCGGTTGGCGCCAAGCACAACTACGTGCAGGTCGACTTGTCCACGGCGGGTTCACAGCTCGATGCGGGATCGATCGACGCCATGATCGTCTACTACACCGGCGGCGTCGTGCCGGCGCCGTGGCTCTCGCAGGCTTCGCTCGCGGTCGACTGGGCCGGACTCAATCCGAGCGCGGACGAACTCGCCACGCTGAAGGCGAAGAAGTTCGCCATCTTTGAAGCCGACCCCGCAAAACTCGGCAAGAAAGACATTCACGTCAAGAAGCTGACGCTGCTGCCGTTCTACTGGGGCTTCGATATCGGCATGAACATGTCGACGGACGACGTCTATAAGATGCTGACGATCGTCGACAAGAACGCCGATAACTTGGCCAAACTCGATGGCGACTTCGCCGAAATCGCTGGCGGCAAACTGGCCGCGTTCCAGAAGGCGGCGCTCGAGCAGACGTGGGACCTCGTCCCCATCCACCCCGGCCTGGCCAAGTTCCTGAAGGAAAAGGGCATGTGGGACAAGGCGTGGGACTCTAAAGTCGCCGCGATGTAATCGCGCATCCAGCGCAATGAAAACCTGAGGCGGGTGCCGCGCCGCGCCCGCCTCATTTTAAGATCAACCAACACCTTGGGTCCGTCATGACCGATACCATTGCCAAACGGCCGCCAGTCATCCTCAACGCCCTCTATTACACGGTATCGATCTCGTTATTCCTGGCTATTTTCGTCTACTACTGGACCGGCATGGGCGGGCCGACGCTGCTCGCGATGACGCTCATTCCCGTCGTCTATGTCATGTTCACCCTGCAGGCGCTGCGCGATAACGACTTCTATCCAGCTTTACCTCCTGCTGCGAATTATGTGATCGCATTCGCCCACTGCGCATTTTCATTCTACTGCGCCTATTACATGAACACCGAATACATGGCGCTCGGCCTCGAGCGCGCCGGCGCGTGGAACACCACCGACATGATCATGGGTGGCGTGATGACGCTGCTGATCATGGAATATGCGCGCAAGCGGCACATGCCGCTGTTCATCCTGAACATCGTGCTCATTCTCTATGCGGTGTACGGCAACTGGATTCCGGGCATGTTCTATCATGCGGGTCTGTCCTGGGAGCGCCTGATTACGGCGAACAGCGTCGAGGTGGCGACCGGCATCTTCTCGCGTCTGCCGCAGATCGCGCTCACCACGGTCGGCTCCTTCCTCCTGGTGCTGAGCCTGCTGCGCGGCTTCGGCTGCATCGAGTCGCTTCTGCGCGCTACCAAGCGCGTCGCCTTCCGCTCGCCGCACGCCATTCCGCAGTCGGCCGTGGTCGGCTCTATGTGCGTCGGCATGGTGAGCGGCTCGGGGGCGGCCAATGCCATTACCATCGGCTCGGCCACCATTCCGGCGATGATCGGCTCCGGCATTCCGCCTGCGACTGCGGCGGCAATTGAATCGGCGTCCTCGCTCGGCGGCCAATTGATGCCGCCGGTGATGGGAATCGCCGCCTTCCTGATGGCCGAATTCCTCGGCGTCGATTATTTCGAAGTGGTGGCGCGTGGCTGGGTGCCGGCGCTGATTTATTACGCGACGGTCAGCACCTCGGTCTATCTGCTGGCGATCCAATTCCGCACCCGTGTCGTCATCACCAAATTCGACGGTCTGGCTTGGCGCGACGCGGTCAACCTCGTCGCCTTCGTGACCACCGTCGGCGGTCTCGTCGCCCTGATGGCGATCTTCTTCCTCGCGCCGATGTTCGCCGCGCTCTATATGTTCTGCATCGTCGGCACCGTGCTGTGCGTGATCCATGTGGCCGATTTGCTGCGTACTCAGCAGTGGACGTCGGCCAAATTCATCAAACCTATCCGGATATTTCTCGATTCTTACATGGATATGGTTTGCGACCTGGCGCTGCTGCTGGCGACGCTGTCGATCATGACCGCGGCGCTGGTGATCACCGGCGTGCCGACCAAACTCGGCTCCCTGTTACTCGAGGCCGCCGGCGTCAATCTCTCCGCCATGGTGCTGATGGCCTTCATCTTCGGCGCCATCCTCGGCACCGGCCTGCCGCCGGCGCCGACTTACATCCTGGTCGCCATCGTGATCGCGCCGCCGATGATCCAGGCCGGCGTCAATCCGTGGGTGGTGCATTTCTTCGCGTTCTTCCTCGCGGTGTTCGGCGAACTCACACCGCCCACCTCGCTGGTCGCCGCCGTCACCGCGAAGATCGCCAACGCATCGTTCTATCGCGTGCTCAATAGGGCGATGCAGATTTGCATTTCGCTGTTCACGCTGATGGTGGCCGTGTTCGTCCACCCGGAACTGGTCATCAAGCCGGGCTTGGATCAGATCGGCGCCGCCTTGCTGGTCGGCATTGCGACCATCGGCCTTTCGTTCACCTTCCAGGCCAGATTCTCCGATTCGCGGCCTGTGGATGTGACGATCCGTGTGGCGAATGCGGCATTCGCGCTGGTGGCCCTGTTCGTTCCCAATTACACGATTGCCTCGGCCGCCTGCGTACCGGTGCTGTTGGCGATCGGCTACTGGGTGATTTACCGGCGCAAGCTCGAAGCCGGCGAACCCGAGGTGGCCGAACTCGACGCCAAGGCATTGGAGCCTGTGGCTGCCGGCAGTGGCGCGCTCGGTCAAATGCAGTAGGCTGAGCGACGATTGGCGCCCACTAGGCGTTCGCTGCTTGGCCCGCCCGCGACCGCTTGCCGTGGAAATAGGCCCGCAGCCAGGGATGGGCGGACGCCAGCATGGTGTCCATCGTGCCCGCCGCGATCACCTTGTGGTCGGCCAAAACCGCGATGCGGTCGCAGACCGTATGCAGACTGTCGAGGTCATGGGTCACCATGAAGACGGTCAGCCCCAGCGTGCGCTGCAAGGTCGCGATCAGCGTATCGAAATCGCCCGCCCCGATCGGATCGAGGCCGGAGGTCGGCTCGTCGAGGAACACGATTTCCGGATCGAGCGCGAGCGCGCGCGCCAAGGCCACGCGTTTGGTCATGCCGCCGGACAATTCCGACGGAAATTTATCGAGCGCGCTGGCGTCGAGCCCCACCATGTTCAGCTTGGCGGTGACCAATTCGTCGAGCAGCTGTTGCGACAGCTTGAGATATTCGCGGATCGGAAATTGCAGATTTTCCCGCACCGTCAGCGATGAAAACAGCGCGCCCTGCTGGAACAGGACGCCCCAACGCCGCTCGATCGCCTGGCGCTCGGCATCGGGTGCCGCCGCTAGATCGACGCCCAACACCTTGATGGTGCCCGCGCGCTTCGGCAGCAGGCCGATAATGGTGCGCATGAGCACCGACTTGCCGGCACCGGACCCGCCGACGAAGCCGAGGATTTCGCCGCGGTAGACGTCGAGGTCGACATGATCGAGTACGATGTGATCGCCGAAGCCGACCACCACGTCGCGCACCTCGATCACCACGTCCTTGCCGCCGTTGGTTCTTACTTTCTCTTTTTCTTGCTCTTGCGCCATCGCTCACATCCCGATCGAGGCGAAAAAGATCGCGAACATGCCGTCAAGCACGATCACCAGGAAAATCGACTCCACGACCGAGGCGGTGGTCTGCAACCCGAGCGATTCCGAGGACCCCTTGACCGCCATCCCTTCCACGCAGGCCACGATGCCGACCACCAGCGCCATGAACGGCGCCTTGATCATGCCGACCTCGAAGGTGTTCAGCGAAATCGATTCCTTGAGCCGCGCCAGGAAAATTTCGGGACTGATGCCGCCATAGAGCCAGCACACCAATCCGCCGCCATAAAGCGCCGCCATCGATCCGAGAAAGGTGAGGATCGGCACGCCGATGATCAGCGCCACGATGCGCGGCAGGATCAGCACCTCGATTGGATCGAAGCCCATGGTGCGTAACGCGTCGATTTCCTCGCGCATCTTCATGGCGCCGAGCTCGGCGGTGTAGGCGCTGCCCGAACGGCCGGCCACCATGATGGCGACGATCAGCACGCCGATCTCGCGCAGCACCAGAATGCCGACCATGTCCACCACATAGATGTCGGCGCCGAATTTGCGGAAATGGAACATGCCCTGCTGCGCGATGATGCAGCCGATCAAAAACGTGATCAGCATGATGATCGGCACCGCGCGCCACCCGACATTATCGAGCTGGTGCACCATCGAGGTGAGGCGGAACCGGCTCGGGTGCGCGACCACCCGCAGCAGCGCGTCCGCCACCGCGCCCGTCATGTTGACGAAGGCTTTGAACGAGCCGCCGACCGAGACGATCCCCTCGCCGACCGAGGCGATCGCAGAGGCGAGCGAATTGCCGCCGCGGCGCGCCGGCGCCGGCGCGCGCTTGACGCCGTGCAACTCGTCCATCAGCGCGCGGTAGTCGTCCTTGAGCCCGCTCACCGCGGTATCGCAGCCGCGCGCGGAAAAATTGCGCGTCAACCGCTCCAGCAGCCAGGCGCCGAATGTATCGAGCCGCTCGACCCCGCCCATGTCGATATCGACGCGCTTGACGGAGCCGGCGCTGCGGGTCGCGGCGTCGATCTGCGCCTCCAGGCTGTGGGCGTTCTCGGCCACCCAGGCGCCGACCGCGGCAAGCTTGAGCCGCCCGCCCTCAGAAGTGGCTTCGAGCAATATGTCGCTCATGGCCAAGCCTTTGATTGCGCGTCGTTTCCTCGGGGATAAAATGGATCGATCGCCGGACCGAGCTTGACCCAAGGCCTTGAACCTGTCGAGGTTTTGGCGGTGGACATGCCCTTAACCCTCGCCCTTACCGCCGAAAGCCGGCCGATCGCCGGCTCGTTCACGATCAGCCGCGGTGCCAAGACCGAAGCCGTGGTCGTGGTCGCCGAATTGGGCGACGGCAAGGCGCGCGGCCGCGGCGAATGCGTACCCTATGCTCGCTACGGCGAAAGCGTCGAGAGCGTCATGACGCAGATCAAGGCCATCGAGCCACGGCTCGCCGCCGGTCTCGATCGCCGCGGTTTGCAAGCCGCGATGCCGCCCGGTGCCGCCCGCAATGCGCTCGATTGCGCATTCTGGGATCTCGAAGCGAAACGCAGCGGGCGTCCGGTCCATGAGCTCGCAGGCCTCCCCGCCCCGCACGCGCTCACCACCGCCTTTACGATCTCGCTTGGACCCCCCGTTGCCATGGCCGAGGCCGCAGCCAAGGCCGCAAGCCGCGCGCTGCTCAAGGTCAAGCTCGGCGGCAACAACGATCATGGCGGCGATGGCGCGCGCATCGCCGCGGTGCGCGCCGCCGCGCCCAAGGCAACGCTCATTGTCGATGCCAATGAAGGCTGGGACGAGCATAACCTTAGCCCCAATCTCGCCGCCTGCGCGGCTGCCGGCGTGGTGCTGGTGGAGCAGCCGCTGCCCGACGGCCGCGATCAGATGCTGGCCCGCATCAAACGGCCGATCCCGGTCTGCGCCGACGAAAGCGCGCACGATCGCGCCTCGTTGCCGGCGCTCGCCGGCAAATACGACGCGGTCAACATCAAGCTCGACAAGGCCGGCGGGCTGACCGAGGCGCTGGCGATGGCCGCGGAGGCCGAGCGCCTCGGCTTCGCCATCATGGCCGGCTGCATGGTGGCGACGTCGCTCGCCATGGCGCCGGCGATGCTGCTGGCGCAGGCCGCGCGCTACGTCGATCTCGACGGACCGCTTTTGCTCGCCCAGGATCGGCCCGATGGCCTGCGCTACGAGGGCAGCCTGGTCTATCCGCCAATTGCCGTTCTATGGGGCTGAGCGCGCCGGTATTTGGATATGGTTGATATTTCTCAATGAGACTATACACGGTTGCACGCATAAAGACGGCATGTCGAAGCCTTCGACCATCGCCGAACGTTTGCTCGCGCATGCCCGCATCTGCCGGAACATCGCCAACGCGACCCTGAACGAGGAAACGGCGAGCAAACTCGAGCGGCTGGCCATGGACTGCATCCAGGCCGCCCGCGACGCCGAACCCGAATCGCAGCACAAAATGTTCCCCAGCGCGGCCGGAACGCGCCCGGCAACTGCCTGATTTTATTTCCGAACTGTCCCCATTTTCTTGGTTAACCAAGTCTTTCCATTGGCCGCCCCTCTAGCCTAGACTTGCGCTTAAATCGCGCAGCCGCCGGAACAGGCGGGTAACGGGGACGGGGTCATGCGAATTCGGGGCCTGCTGCTCTGCGCCGCCTTATTGGCGTGCGGCATGTCGTCGGCGTCGGCCACCATGCGCATCGCCGAAGACCGCGGCGGTCAGATCGGCCAATACCTGCAAAGCTTCGCCGCCGTGCGCGAGAGCGGCGAGCGCGTCGTCATCGACGGCAACTGCCTGTCGGCCTGCACGCTGGTGCTCGGGCTGGTCCCGAACGACCGTATCTGCGCGACATCGCGCGCGCGCTTCGGCTTCCACGCCGCCTGGATGCCAGATTCCGACGGCCGCCCCGTCACCAGTCCGATGGGAACACAGGCGCTGTGGAATATCTATCCGGTTTCGGTGCGGCACTGGATCAGCCGGCACGGCGGACTGTCGCGCAGGATGATCTACATGGAAGGCCGCTCGCTCAGCGGTATCGTGGCGAGCTGCGACCGCCCGACGATGCGCACGCAAATTCGCTCAGAGCGCCGCTACTCGTCGCGTCCGATCCGCGACATACCCGCAAGCGCCGCCAGCGACCGCCGCTAGCGCCATGGCCGCGTAGGCGCGGCTACCGAAGGCGCCGTAAAGCCATCCTGATAATGCGGTCGCCGCCGCCATCGCCACGCCGAGCGCGATCGCGAGATAGCCTTGCGCGGTCGCGCCCCTTAACGCCGGCGCATGGCGCGCGACAAAGCCGAGCGCGCCGAGATGGGTGGCACCGAACGAGGCCGCGTGCAGCAGTTGTAGCCACGGCAGCACGAAGCCCGGCGGATCGAGCGCCATGGCCGCCCAGCGCAGCGCGCCGCCGGCCGCTCCGATCATTATCAACACGGTCGGCTGGAAAAACGGCGGCAGCCGTCCGGAGATCGCGAACAGCACGATCTCCGCGATCACGCCGAGCGCCCACAGCGCCGCGATCGCGGTCCCGTCGAGGCCGGCGCCGCGCCATTCCAGCGCTGAGAAGCCGTAATAGACCGCATGGCTTGACTGGATCAGGCTGGCCGCCGCCAGCACTGCGATGAAGGCTGGATCGCGCAACAAATGCTGGCGCGGCTTTGCCGGCTCGCCGGCCGGCGCTGCGGCCGCCGACAGCGGCGCCAGCGTCAGCGCCGCCAGCGCACTGAGCAAGCTCGCGGCGGCGATCAGCCAGATCAGATGGCGCGCGGGAAGCGTATCGGTGGCAAAGCCTGCCACGAAGGTGCCGAGGATAAACGCCGCCGAGCCCCATAACCGCACCGGCCCATAGGCGCGACCGCGCGCGGTGAGGCCCTTGAGCGCATAGGTCTCCGCCAATGGCATCACCGGCGTGAGCGCCAGCGAGGCCAACGCATAAGCGAACAGGATCGCGTAAGCGCCCTCGGCCAAGCCCACCAGCACAAAGCCTGCGACGCCCAGAAAACTCGTCACGATGATGGCCGCGCGCAAAGCGTCACGCCGGTCGGCCGCGCGCGCGACCAGCGGAACCGCGATTAGGCGCGCGAGGATCGGCGCCGCCAACACCACGCCGATCATCTGCGGATCGAGCCCCTTGGCCTTCAGCCAGACCGGAAAGAAGGGCAATTGGATACCGCCCATGATGAAGAGGCCGGCATAGAGCGCCGCCAGGCGCGGCGCGAAACCGTCTTGTACGGGACTTAAGGGCCGCATTTTACCGTCTTTTTGCGATGCATGAGCCCGTTACCGCGGTTTCGGCTTCATACGTGCTAGCCGAATCAGGCCGGCTGATTCATAAACGGACGGTCACGGATTGCACATGGCGAATGAGCCGTTAGCGCTGGCGATCAGGCCGCCGGACGCGCCCAACGAGGACGAGTTTCTCACGCTGTGCGCCGCGCTGTCGGCCAGCGGTCGCGGCCGTGCGTTCCTGGCCGAGTACACCCGGCGCAACCGCAACGCCGATACCGAGGCGCTGCTGGTGGCGATCGGCCGCGTCGAGGATCGCCTGCGCGCCGACGCCTCCGCCGTGCAGCGCTTGCGCGACGATCTGCGCATGCTGCTGATCGCCGTCCGGCTCGCCCGCCCGGAGATTGACGCCGCCGGCCCGCCCGCGCGGGCGGCGAAGCTGAGCAAGCTGCTCGACCTACTCGAGCAACGCCTCGACGCCATGGCCGGGGGAAAAGCCACCGATACCGCGCCATCGCATCTGAGCGTGGTGCCGCGGCTCGATGAACCGGAACTGCCGATCCCCTCGCTGACAAGCGCGCAAGCGCCGGCAATTGTTCTCGTCCCCCGTGCCGAGGTGACGCCGCAGGTTGCCGTCGCCGAAACTGCGCCGCCCGCCGCCGTTGAGAAACCCGCGGTCGCGCCCGCCGCGACGCCGCCCGATCCGCTCGCCGCTATCATGGCGCTGAGCGAGGACGAGCGGCTGGCGTTGTTTACGTGAACAACTGAC
>DAIMKK010000071.1:0-5181 GCA_036721745.1 Pseudolabrys sp.
GCGTTGCCGCCGAAACCGGCGTGGTGATGCTGATTTATCTGGATAACGCGTTGACGGCGCTGCAAGCGCAGCGTGCCGCGCAAGGCCGGCCGTTCACGCACGACGATCTTTATGCCTCGATCATGGCCGGCGCGGTCGAGCGTGTGCGGCCGAAGATGATGACGGTCGCCGCCATCATGGCGGGGCTATTGCCGATCATGTGGAGCCACGGCACCGGCGCCGAAGTGATGCAACGGATCGCGGTGCCGATGATCGGCGGTATGGTGTCGTCGACCGTGCTCACGCTCGTCGTCATTCCGGCGGTCTACGCGGTGGTCAAGGGCTTTGCGATGCGCACATCGCGTTTAGTCCTGGCGCCCCAACAGTCGTAGTGTGTAAAAGTACTCCATGGCGAGCCCCTACCGGTTGACCGAACGGCCGGCGAACTTCATGGCGACATACGCAACCATTTATTGAAACATGAAATTCGCGGCCTTAAGGAACAAGGTTCGGTTGACGCCATCCGAATGCAAAAATGCCGCGGCATCGCGCACGAGCTTTTCGACGCCTAATTCTTTCATGTAACCGTGACCGCCGTGAATCTCGAGGCACCAGGTGGCGATCTGCCATGCCGCCTGCGAGGCCATCGCTTTGGGAAGCACTCCCAGCGTCTTGTCCCAGCCATGCTCCTGGTGATCGGCAAGCCAGCAGGCCCGATGAATGTATGATCGGGACGCATCGATCAGCATGCGCATTTCGGCCAGCTGGGCGCGAATACCATCGTGCTCGATCAGCGGCTTGCCGCCCTGCACACGCACTTTGGCCCAATCGACTGCCTTGTCGTACAAGGCGACGGCAACGCCAAGAATGGTGGCGCCAGCATAGGCGTTGGACTGTGGAAAGAAATTGGCTAGCACACTGAAACCTTCCCCGACTTTCCCGACGACGTTTTCATCAGGAATAAAACAGTCCTGGAAGATGAGTTCGGCATTATTGGCAAGGCGCTCACCCATCTTGTCGTGCACGCGGCCGATGGTGAATCCGGGCCGATCCCGTTCGACTAAGAAGCACGTGCTGCCTTCGGCCAAAGGCTTTCCTTTTTCCGTCTGCACAAACAAAAGATAAAAACTCGAGCGATTTCCATTCGAGATGAAGTGCTTCATCCCGTTGACGATCCAGCCGCCGTTTGTTTTTTGCCCGGTGGTGCGAAACGACGTTGGATACGGCAGAAAATAATTCGAGGCATTGTCAGGTTCGGTAATACCGATCGCCAGCATCCCGCGGGGGTCATTGGCGAACGCCGGCAGCACACGCGCCTGCTGTTCCGCGTTGAGCGCCTTCTGCATGATCTGCGCGATCTTCAAGGTTTGCGCCATGATCACCGATACGCCGATATCGCCGATTCCCAGTTCCTCGATGACCATGGACGTGGTCAGGGAATCCGTTCCGAGACCGCCCCATTTCTCGTCAAGCGTCATGGTGCGGATACCGACCTCGTTGGCCGCCTCGACAATTTCCCAAGAAAAACTTTTCGCGGGATCTTTCTCGGCATCGAGCGCCGCCGCCCGCGGTTTGACTTCCGCTTCAACGAAGCGCTTGACGGTATCGAGAATGAGTCGCTGATTTTCCGTGTGGATGAAAATGTTGTGCATGGCCTGCCGTTTCCCGCCCGCTGTTCGTATTGATTTGGTTATTGCACGAAAAACGATCCATTTGCTGGTGTCAATGGCAGCCGGATAATCGCTCGCCGATCGTGCCCGAAGGCTTTCGATTGCAATCAGGCAATGATTCGCGCACGCTGAGATCAGCGAATTTCACATGTTGCAATACTGAAAAATGCCTTGGGAAAAACTCGCGAAAGATCTGCGCTGCTTTTGCGGCAGCCGAAACTAAAAACGGGTAAGCAGTTCGCGCCATGCCCGCGAATCGAACAGACAAGCCGTCAGGTCACTTTTTTGAAGAAGCGGCCGCCCGCGAAATACGGGAGGCGAAAAATCGGCCGCACAAATCAGGCGGCCTATCCCCGAGCCTTTTTTAATTCCGGGCCGAGACAATATTCGGCGCATACCTTGCCATTTTCATCCTGAATCGAAACTTTCACGGATCGTCCTCTCCTATGGAGAGCGCGTGCTTCACCGACAGCGACCCGAGTTGCTATGTCGGTAGACACGTAGGGGCCATGACGTGTGGCACCGCAATCAGCGAACCATCTGCCATTAACGGAAATAACGGAACAGACAATGCAATCCATTTCGCGCCTTACTGCCTATGCAAAAGATCTGCAGTCATCTCGAAGCATTACAACCATAACTTTCAATGATTAGCGGTTTCTAAATTTTGGAGTATCGGAACGAGAATTCGGTCCATAAAGATAGGACACGAAGCCATAAGCACGGAGAGTACTTCATTTGCGCTCACGCTCCCAATTGCGCGCCGTCTCAGTCATCGAAATCTCGACGCCGCCGGCCCGTTAGGGCGGGTACATTCTCCAAATATCAATGAAGGTTGCTATTTCCCTGACTGTTTAACCGCATCGTCATGCACGCTCGTGTCGATCAACGATGCCGTTGGCACGCTTTTCGGAATGACGCCGGCTTTGACAAACAGCTCCTGCATCCATTCGATCCGGTCGGCAGGAATTGCCAGCGCCGGATCGATCTGCTTTTCCCGCAGCGCCTGGTCGGTAATGAATGCGGCGCGCCTGTCGTCCGGCTTGGCGTGGGTCAGCTCTTGCGCCAGCTTGATGGTCTCGTCGCGGTGAGACGCGGCGTATTTGTAGGCGTCCATTTCCGCGGCGACAAAACGCACGAGGTCGTCGCGCCGCTCGGCCAGCACCTTGCTGCTGGTGGCTAGGCACAGGCGTATGAATTTCGGTACCGCGGTGCTTCCCTTTGCCAGCACTTTGATGTTCGGCGGCATGATTGCCTCGAACTCGTTGGAGACCACGGCGGCGTCGGTGATGCCGGCGACCAGCGATTTATAGCGGTCGAGATCGGCGCCTTGTGTCGCCAGTTTGACGTCCGAGAATGGCACGTTTGCGGCATCCAGCATGCCGCGAAACAGCAAATCGGGCAGCGAGCCAGGCGAGGAAATAGCGACATTCTTTCCCTTGAGATCGGCCAGTGTCTTGATCTCGGCTTTGGCCAGCACGACCTGCGGCACACCGGGCCAAGTACAGCCGACGATCTTCACGCCGGTTCCGCGCACGCCCGCCACGATGGATTCCGCCGCGCCCATGTCGACGCTGTCGATCTCGCCCGCGATCAGCGCCTTTATCAGCGTGGCGCCGGCCTTGATCTGGAGAATTTCGACCTTCAATCCGTGCTTGGCACCGAAGCCGCCTTTGTCGACCATGGCGATGAAGCCAGAATCGCTTTTGGCTTCCAGGATGCCATGCTTCCAGACTCTCTCTTGCGCACCCGCAATCGAGAAACCACTGACGAGGATTGCTGCGGTCACGATTAGCGATGTTTTTGTTGGCGCGAACATGAGCGGATACCTCCCTTTGCACATTGTAGCGATTGTAACGTGGGCCCCCACGAATCCTAGATGCGGTACTCGCCGCCTCGTTTACGGCCTTGATCGACGTTGAGAAAAAGCTGCTCCAGCGCCGGCTTTTTCTTGATCAGCCCCTGTTCGTGCGAATATCCGACCAGCGTCGTCAGAACCTTGCGGTTCTTGTCGGTCAGACCGTATTCCCAAGGGTCGGGACCAAGCACGCGCTCCTGCTCCTCCCAGGCTGCCCGGTACCAGGCGAGCGGGACGATGCGCGGGTTTGTCATCCGTTTCATGGCGATCGCCTTCGCTTCGTTGAAGGCCCTGAAAAGGTTGACGGCAAGCCATGGATGATGCTCGGCCAGTGCCTGTCGGATGCCGAGGACGTGCATGATCGGAAAGATGCCGGTACGCTGGTAATAAGCCGCCTCTTCCGCCTTGTGATCGGGGAAGAGACGCGCCACGCGCGGGTCCTTGGCAATAAACGGCTTGACGAAATCGGAATGAAACACCGCGTCGAGATCGCCTTCGGCCAACATGGTTTCGACTGACTTGTCGTTCGGCAGGCACGAATATTTGATGTCCGGCGGCAGGATCACGTCAACGTCGTCTTCGATCTCCGCGACCCATTCGATGCTATTCAACGGCACGCCGTATTCGTGCTGGAGAATCCCGCGCATCCACAGCACCGCACTGGTCATCAATGTTTTGACGCCGATCTTACGGCTCTTCAGGTCGGCGGGCTTGGCGATCCCCTTCGTCGTATTAATGAACATGAAGCCGTGACGAAAACGGCGATGCAAGAACACCGGTATAGCCCGGAATGGCCAATCGTTGTCGCGGGCGGCGAGATAGGATGAACTCGACACTTCGGCGATGTCGAATTCCCCATTGCGCAAGAACCGCCAATGGCGCGTCGCCGAATCCATGTCGGTGAGTATGGTGAGATCGACGCCGTCGACCACGACTTTGCCGTCGATCAGGGGCCGGACAATCTCGTAGTCGCCGCAGGCAAGGGTTAGCGAAAGTTTCTTCGGCATGGCGGTTTCCTGAAGCGGATGAGAGGACTCTAGTGCCCTGTTGCTATCGCCGCCAGCTTGGCGGGATCGTCCGGCAAGCGGTTGCCTCGCCACACGACATGCATATCCGGCCGCAGCAGCAATAGATCGTAGCCATAGAGCTCACGTGGCCGGACTTCGTCGATTTCAAGCGTTTCCAACGGTGCGCCTAACGTGGTGAACGCCCGTTCGAGCGGCGCAGTATTGGCCGTCGAGCCGGCGAGCCGCAGCAGCGTATAGCCGTCACCGATCAGGTCATGGAGCGCCGTGCCGTTACCAAGCCAAAGGTGCGGCAACCGGCCGCCTGGCCAGGTGGTCGGCACATATTTCATGAAATTGTCCTCGGGCCCCTCGCCAGGCTCCTGCCAGATGATCGGCGAGTTTCGGTACCGGTATCCGAGTTCGGCTCCGATCATCTCATTGCTCTTGCGTTGCTCCACGTCGGCGATACGCGTCAAATTCGCCCGTGTTTCGGCGCCTTCGTGAGTTTGATCGCGAATATTCGGTCGATAGGCCGCCCTCCAGGCCCGCCGACCGCTGGCGGCATGGCGCGACGCGGGGGAGCGGATCGAGGAGGCATGCGCGGGGCTTGGCGACGATCTCGCCGCGCCCGTCTTCGCCGAGGCAATCGGTAGCGTCTACAGTGGCA
>DAIMKK010000071.1:5191-9792 GCA_036721745.1 Pseudolabrys sp.
ACCGGCCAAGTCCGCCAGGCCCGCCGACCGCGGGCGGCATGGCGCGACGCGTCCACATTACGCGCGCCAATCTGCCGACGTTCGACTTCGTAAGAGGCTAGCAGCCCAGGCCCGCCCCAGCCTTGCAGCGTTGCCGCCAGTTTCCATGACAAGTCGACGGCGTCTCCCACGCCGCTGTTCATTCCAAGCCCGCCGGTCGGGATCACCAGGTGTACAGCGTCGCCGGCCAGAAAGATGCGGCCGCGACCATAACTGTCCGCCAGCAACAGATTCTGCCGCCACTGCCCGACATGGAGCATCTCATATTTGACCGGCATGGCAACGGCTTGCTCGAACATCGTCTGCATATCGGCGTCGTGATCGACGACCGAATGCAGCGTGAAGTGGCGGGTCGAATCCTGGACAATCAAAAAAGTCGAATGCGCGTCGGCGACATGGTAGTGCCGCCCCTTGCCGATAGGAATGCGCTCAAACAGATCGTCGCAGCGATACAAGGCCTGGCGCAGCTGCAATAAATTCGCCTCGCCTTGCAACTTGATGCCAAGTTGATGGCGTACGACGCTTGAGCCGCCATCGCAGCCGACAAGGTAATGCGCTGCGAGCTCAGCGATCGAGCCATCGCTGTTTTTGACCCGCGCTCGGACGGCGCCGCTGTCCTGCTCGCAGGAGATAAACTCGCAACCATAGTGTACGTCCACATTGGGAAAGCCTTCGGCGACGGCCTTGAGCAGCGGCTCGAGCGTATATTGCGAAATGAGTTGGTAGGGCTCGCGCGGTAACGTCGCGTCATTGCATGCTGCGATTTCGACCTGCGCCTGCGCGACCGATGGGTAGGCAAGATGCAATAGCGGCGGCTCAATCAGGGACGTGACAATGAATACGTCCATCGGGCAGTCGCGCGGAAATCCGGCAGCGCGAATTTTATCCGCAATTCCCATCCTGCGATAGATTTCCATAGTGCGGGCGTTGCACCGTTCCATTTTCGGAAGAAATTGCGGGGCTGTTTTTTGCTCAAGCAGTAAGCAACGCACGCCTCGCCGGCCCAGGTCGATTGCGAGCGTCAACCCGACAGGGCCGGCGCCGACGATGAGAACCTGCGTATCCAATCGAAAATTCCGGACTGACTGAGGATCCGTAAAAACGGTATCATCTTGTCCACGGGCACGGAAGCCGAGCGACGCCGCAGAGCGGGCCTATGTGCGCCGGTATTGCCGGTGCCTTAATGCGTGAGGACGTGCGCCTCTTTGATCACATTGCCCCAGACGGTGGTCTCTTTTTTGATGAAAGCGGCGGCCTCGGCCGGGCTGCCGCCGACGGCCAGCAGGTTGATCTTAGAGAAATGCGCCTTCAACTCGGATTCCTGCAACACTTCGTTGATCGCCTTGTTGAGCTTGGCGACAATTGCCGGCGGGGTTTTCGGCGGCGCGGCGATGGCATTCCACGCATAGGATTCGAAATCCTTCACACCGATCTCGTTAAGCGTCGGGATCGTGGGCAGGTTCGCAATACGCGCCGCCGTCGCCACCGCCAGGATATGAGCGCGGCCGGCCTGGTGCAGTTTGATGGCTGAGGCGAGTTCCATGAAGATCATGTCAACATGGCCGGCGATCAGATCGTTGAGCGCCGGCGCGGTGCCCTTGTAGGGCACGTGCACGAGTTTGGTGCCGGTCACCCGCTCGAACAGGGCTGCAGTCAAATGCGATGTTGTGCCGATGCCCTGCGAGGCATAATTGATCTTACCCGGATTGGCCTTGGCGTAAGCGATGAATTCCTGCGCGGTCTTAGCGGGGAAATCCGGTCGCACCAAAAGCACATTGGGGATCTGCGTCATTATTACAACCGGTTCGAATCGCGTCGGATCGAAATTCATTTTTTCGTATAGCAGCGGATTGATCGTGAGCGGCGATGACTGCGATGCGAGCAGGGTGTAGCCATCCGGGTCGGAATGGTACACGAAGTCGGAACCGATATTGCCGGCGGCTCCGGCCCGGTTTTCCACCACAACCGGCTGGCCGAGCCGTTTCTGCAGTCCGTTAGCGACCATGCGCGTGACGGTATCGACGCCGCCGCCAGCCGGCACGCTGACAATGATCCTGATCGGCCTGTTGGGATAATTAGCCGCGGCGTCTTGCGCCCACACCTGCAACCATGCGCCGGATGCATAAAGTATGGCTGCGGAAGCCAATGCCAGAAATGTGCGCATTTTTCTCCTCCTAGATCGCTTCGGAGTCATGGTTGGCACCATCGAAGCGTTCGCATTCATACCGACTCGCTGCGCGTCTACTTGTCGCTACGGGAAAAGCCCGGGCCCGTGTCCCGGGATAACGGGTAATAGGGGCGATCCACGCTGCGGCACCAATTCTCCCATCCTCGTTCAAGCGTAAAGCCGGCGCGGCCCTTGGTGCTGGCGGCAATTTCGCCGTCGCTCAAGTAGGTAACCTCGCCCATGGCGAGCGCCTTGCAGAGCATTTGCGCGTTAATCTCGGTGTAGATCGAGGTGAACACCACCTCACGAAGGGATTTGCCCACCACCACGCAGCCGTGACCGCGCATCAGCGCCACAGAGTGCGCGATCCAAGCGTTTTGGCGAGGTCGCGCCCCATGTCCATATTGGTGACCAAGAGATTGGTGCTGTCGCCGAACTTGTCGCGAATATCCCAATTTGGGACGTCGCGGCCGACCGGCGCAGCCATGTGCATGATCGCGCAAAAGCACTGTTTTTTTACGACCGAGAACGGCACAACATTCGGGCTGTGATTATGCACGACCGCCATGATTTCCGGCCGCGCCTCCAGGATAGCGCCGTGGATAAACCTCTCCGAATAGGGCTTGCCGGGCTCCGGGCCTACTACCTTGCCGTCGAAGGTAAATTCCATAATGTCGTCAATCTCGACGCACATCGGCGCCCGTGCCCGGGTCATGAGAAAGTGGCCGGGGTTGTCCGGATGACGGATCGACACGTGGCCGAATGAATCGAGTACGTTGTTGTCGGCGAGAATCCGGTTCGCGGTGACGAGATCGTCCTTCAGCCGACCCAAGTCAGTCATGCCGCTGCCCCAAGCTCGCAAACATATTCGGCCTTATTTTGTTTTCTCGCGACTTCCGTTCAGCATCCAGGAGAACATCTCTTTGGTCCGGCGCGCGGTTTCCGGCAGCGGCATGTTCACGATCGGGTATTGCTCCTTCCAGTGGAACGGCCGGCAGGCGTCGATGATCGCGCGGCTATTGGTGAAATCACCCAGCGCCTTGCGTTCGGGCGGGATCGACGGATCGAGCGGTGTCGACCAGGCGTTACGGATGAAATCGATCGACGTCGCGGGGTCTGAGCGCGAGCACACCGCCCACATCATCTCTTCGAGGTTGGATACGTCGATGTCGTCATCGACCACGACCACGTATTTGCCCGCATAGGCGGCCGATCGGCACATGGCCGCGAGATGTCCGGCCTGGCGGGCATGCCCCGGATAGCGCTGCTTGATCGACACGGCGGTGAGCTGACGCGACCCGCCGGCCTCGTGGCACCACGTGGCGACCACATCGGGCAGTCCGGTTTTGTTTAGCTCCTGTTTTAGCAATGCCGATCGCATCACGGCGCGATAGCGTGCCTGCTCCTCCGGAGGGCGCTGCGGAGGACAGCCGAGAAGGATCGGGTCATTGCGGTGGTAAATCGCCTTGACGTCGAGCACCGGCTCTGCCCGCATCTTCGAGCCATAATAGCCGGTCCACTCGCCGAAAGGCCCTTCCGGCAGCACGTTGCCCGGTTGTACAAAACCCTCGATCACCACCTCGGCATTGGCCGGATAAGACAGACCCGTGTACTTGCCCAGCACGACCTTCTGCGGCCGCCCGCGATAGGCGCCTGCGATTTCGTACTCGCAAATGCCTTGGGGCACTTCCGAGCAAGCCATCAGGAACGTGAGCGGATCGCCGCCGATGACGATGCACACCGGCATTGGCTTGTTGAGCGCCTGGTATTTATCGCGATGAATGCGACCGTGCTTGCCGGGTGAGATATAGAAACCGAGTCGCTTGGCGTCATGGATCATGACGCGATAGGTGCCGACATTGACCCAACCATCGTCCGGATCGCGCGTGACATTGAAGCTACCGGTGCCGATATAGCGCCGCCCCTCATCGCGGTCGTGCCAAACCGGGGTTGGGAATCGTGTGACGTCCACCGCGTCGCCTTCGATCACGTTCTCCATGACCGGCCCGGACTCTACCACTTCGTAGCGCAACGGCTTGTCCGAGATTTTCTGGAAGTCGCGCAGGAAACCCTCGGATAGCTCGATCTTGTTAAGATCGGGCGGAAGGCCGAGCGTCATGTTCTGCCGCCGGCCGCCAAAGAAGTTGGTGAGCACCCGGAAGCCTTTCGGATAGCCCGGGATATTGTCGAACAGCGCTACGGGCGCCTTGGCATCGTGTTGCAGCAGTTCAGCCGCCATTCCGATGTCTTCCTGCCAGGAGTAGCCGTTGGCGCGAACCAACTCACCAAGCTTGTCGGCTTCGACGATCCATTCGCGCAGATCGTCATAGGCCACGCGCGATTGGCGATTGTCGGTTAAGGCAATATTCATGAGCGCTTTTCCTCTCCGATCAGG
>DAIMKK010000072.1:0-9661 GCA_036721745.1 Pseudolabrys sp.
GGCAGGTGATCGGCCTGCTCAGCGAGGCGCATGCGCTGCGGCGCTATTCCGACGCGTCGGAGCGGCAGCGGCGGGAACTGTTGGGCGATCTGTAAACGCTTTCCGGCGCCTATCAGAGTTCGTGCGCATTCAGCGTCAGATGACGCATGTGCTGAAAGGTCGGTTCATAGTCGGGGACCGGCTTGCTGAAAGCGCTGAGCGCGGCCGACAGGATATCGATGCGATCGAGATCAGCGCGCAGGGCGTCGAGCGCGCTATCCAGCTCGCGCTTGAGCCGATCCGTGGCTGTTTCCGTTCCCATTGCCTCTGTCCCATGCCGGCGCCGTTGCCGTGTATAAGGGTAAAGACATTGGGTGAGCGATGGTTCCTGTTTTCGGAGATCTCAAGCATTCTCGATTAACGAACAGTGTGCAGTGGGCCAATGGAACTTTAGCGGCGCGGCGCAACCGCGCCGGGGCGGACCTCGAAGACTTGTGCGCGGCCGATAATGTCGCCAAACGCCGCCGGATCGGCGCCGGTCATCCAGACCTGCGCGCCGAGGTTCGCCAGCGCGTCGTAGAGCGCGGCGCGGCGCATTGGGTCGAGATGGGCGACGATTTCGTCGAGCAGCAAAAGCGGCGCGAACCCGGTCATGTCCTTGATCAGCCCGGCATGCGCGAGCACCAGGCGGATCAACAGCGCCTTCTGCTCGCCGGTCGAGGCATCCGATGCCGGGATGCCTTTGCCGGCATGGGTGACGGCGAGATCGGATAGATGCGGGCCGTCCAGCGTGCGGCCGGCGGCGGCGTCGCGCGCACGGTTGTCTTTGAGCAGAGCGCGGTAGCGGTCTTCGATCTCGATCGCGCTGTGATTGGGCAGCAGTTTTTCCATCCAGCCCTCGAGTGCGATCTCGGCATCGGGAAATCCTGGCGCGGATTTTCCCGCTGCGGTCAGCGCGCCGGCGAGGCGGCCCACCGTTTCCGCGCGCGCGGCGGCGACCGCCACCGCGACCTCGGCGGTTTCGTGTTCGACCGCATCGAGCCAATGCGAATCGCTGTGGGCGTCCTCCAAGAGGCGGTTGCGCGAGCGAAGCGATCGTTCGAGCGCGGCGACGCGGCTGGAATGCTGCGCATCGACGGCGAGCACCAGGCGATCAAGGAAACGGCGGCGCTCGGAGGCCGGCCCGTTGAACAGCGGGTCCATGGCGGGTGTCAGCCACACCACGCGCAGGTGATCGGCGAAGGCCGTCGCCGAGCCGACGCTCTCGCGGTCGATGCGGCATCGGCGTGAGGGCGCGGAATCCTCGCCCGCCGGCGGATCGATGCCGGTGCCGAGCGTGGCGAGCCCCAGCATGCCCTCGATCTCGGCCGACACCGCCCAGGCGCCGTCGCCCTCGGAGAACGCCAGCTCTTCCATGGTGGCGCGGCGCAAGCCCCGGCCGGGCGCCAGCAGCGAAATCGCCTCGATCAGATTGGTCTTGCCGGCGCCGTTGGCCCCGGTCAGCACCACTGGCCCGGCCGGCCCAAGCTCGATCTGCGCGGCGTGATAGCTGCGGAAATTGGCGAGGCTCAGGCGGCGGATGAAGGCTGAGGTCATCGGCGAGCCTTACCACCAGCGCCGTTGAAGCGGGAGATCAAACCCGCATCGGCATCAGCACATAGAGCGCGCCCTTGGCGTCCTTGTCCTGGATCAGCGTCGGCGAACCGGGGTCGGCGAGCTTGAGCACGGCCACCTCGCCCTCGATCTGCGCGGCGATGTCGAGCAGATAGCGCGAGTTGAAACCGATATCGAGCGGGTCGGATTCGTATTCGACTTCGAGCTCTTCGGTCGCGCTGCCGCTGTCCGGATTGGTCACCGACAGCACCAGCCTCCCGCCGGTGATCGAGAGCTTGACCGCGCGGCCGCGCTCACTCGACACCGTGGAGACGCGGTCGACCGCGGCCTCGAAATCCTTCTTGTCGACGACGAGGCTCTTGTCGTTATTGGCCGGGATTACGCGCGCGTAATCGGGGAAGGTGCCGTCGATTAACTTGGAGGTGAGCACGACGTCGCCGATCGAGAAGCGGATCTTGCCGGCGGACAATTCGATCGCCACCTCGCCTTCGCCGGTTTCGATCAGGCGCTGCACCTCGCCCACGGTTTTGCGCGGTATAATGATGCCGGGCATGCCGGCGGCGCCTTGCGGCAGCGGCAACTCGACCTGCGCCAGGCGATGGCCGTCGGTCGCTACGGCGCGCAGCGTGCCGGCTTTGGCCGTCCCCGCCGTGTGCAGATAGATGCCGTTCAAATAATAGCGGGTCTCCTCGGTGGAGATCGCGAACTGGGTCTTGTCGATCAGCCGCTTGAGATCGCTGGCTGCGAGCTTGAAGGAATGCGTCATCTCGCCGGCGGCCAAGTCGGGAAAGTCGCTTTCCGGCAGCGTCTGCAAGGTGAAGCGCGATCTTCCGGCGCGCAGCGAGAGCACGGCGCGGTCGCCGGAGCCTTCGATTACGATCTGTGAGCCCTCGGGCAGCTTGCGCACGATCTCGTAGAACATATGCGCCGGTACGGTGGTGGCGCCGCCCGGCGACACCTCGGCGGCGACGCTGTCGATCACTTCGAGATCGAGGTCGGTGGCCTTCATGCTGAGTTTGCCTTTGTCGGCCTTGATCAGCACGTTGGCGAGAATCGGAATGGTGTTGCGCCGTTCCACCACGCGATGCACGTGGCCCAGCGACTTCAGCAGTTCGGCACGCTCGACAGTGACTTTCATGGGAAACCCGCTTCGGCGCCTTAGAAAAGGCCTTCAATCAAGGCGAGACGCCAAGCCGGCTACTCGCGGAATGCGAGGCCGGGGGAGCAAAGGTGACAAGAGCGGGCGAATTGCGCAAGGGCGGGTTTTTGCTCCCCGCTCATATCCCCAGGGCGTCCACAGGGTGGGCATGTCCCGGATGCGCCGTGGCGCGCCCGGGACAAGAGGATTCGGCTACTCCTGCAACTGACGCTTCAAAATCTCGATTTCCTCGGCCAGCGCCATGTCGTTGCCGACCAGGCCCTCGATCTTGCGCACCGCATGCAGGACGGTCGTATGGTCGCGGCCGCCGAAACGCCGGCCGATTTCCGGCAATGACCGCAAGGTCAGGGTCTTGGCCAGATACATCGCCACCTGGCGCGGGCGCACCACATTGGCGGTGCGCCGTGACGACAACAGGTCGGACCGGCTGACATTGTATTGCCGCGCCACCACTCGCTGGATGTCCTCGATCTTGACCCGCTTGGGCTCCTGCGGACGGATCAGGTCGCGCACCTCGCGCTCGGCCATTTCCAGGGTCACGGCGTGGCCAGTGAGCTTGTTATGGGCGAGCATGCGGTTGAGCGCGCCTTCCAGGTCGCGGCCGTTATGGGTGACGGCCTTGGCGATATAGCTCAGGACCGGCAGCGGCACGTCGAAGCTCGGATGGTGCGAACGCGCCGCCATCACCCGCGATTTGAGGATTTCGAGGCGCAATTCCTCGCCCAGCGGGCCCATTTCCACCACCAGGCCGCCGGCCAGCCTTGAGCGCACCCGGTCGTCGAGGCTTTCGAGATCCGACGGCGGGCGATCGGAGGCGATCACCACCTGGCGGCCGGCATCGATCAGGGCATTGAGCGTGTGGCAGAACTCCGCCTGGGTCGACTTGCCTTGCAGGAATTGCAGGTCGTCGATCACCAGCACGCCGATCCCGCGCAGCGCTTCCTTGAAGGCGAGCGCGGTCTGCGTGCGCAGCGCCGACACGAAGCCGTACATGAATTTCTCGGCGGTGAGATACAAAACTTTGCGCTCGCCTGTGGCATTTCCGGTCCAGGTGATCGCCTGCAGCAGATGCGTCTTGCCGAGCCCGACGCCGGCGTGGATGTAGAGCGGATTGAACATCACCGCGTCGCCACGCTTGCCGGCGGCCACCTGCTTGGCGGCGGCTTGCGCCAGTGTGTTGGAGCGGCCGACCACGAAAGTGTCGAAGGTCAGCCGGGCGTCGAGCGGCGAGCCGCCGAGCGCCTCATGCCCGGTCGCATCGCCGGCCGGCTGCGGCCGTCCGTTACTATTGCTGCTGAAGCGGGCGGTATCGCCAGCGCCCAGCTCGAGCTCGGCTTTGGGCTTGAAGATAGCCGAGCGCAGCACCGCCGAGCGCACGATCAACTCGACGCGGCCGATTTGCACCTGCTCGGCCTGCCAGCAGGCCAGCACCCGTTCGGCATAGTGCGATTGGATCCAGCTCTTGAGGAAACGGGTCGGTACCGACAGGCGCACGGTGCCTTCCTCGATTGCTTCCAGGTCCATACGGGCAAACCAGCTCGAATAGACGTCGTCGCCGACCTCGGCGCGCAGACGCCCCTTCACCCGTGCCCATCCCTCCTGATCCGCGTTCGACATTTTCTTATTTCTCAATCTGATTGAACGGTTGAATGGACTATGGCGGCCCAGCCGACGGCGCGATGCCGCCGATACGCCGAAACGGGACGCAACAAACTCGATTGACGTTGCCGGTGGGAGATTGTCGGTCCGCGAGGCTCAGAGCCGGGCGGCACGATGTCGGCGCGGGTCGAGGATGCTGCGCCTCAGCCCGCGGGCGGAGGCGTAGCGCCCTGCATACCGGTCATGAACGCGGAAGAACCACAGGATGCAAAGCCAAACGACAGAACAATACATGAAACCCGAGTGCGGCGAGTTACAGCGAGCGGTGAATGCACATTGGATAATAAACATCCAATGGTACCGGTGTTGCTCAACCAAACTGGTCCCGCTGCCGTCATAATTCCCCCCTTGAATTGCTTTCCGGACTTTCGTCCGGTGGTTCGCTTCAAGCCGCCTCGCGGCAGTTCGCTGACGTCGTCGTCTGATTGAGATTCAGATTGCGCGACGCCAACCCACTGAAAACCCGATGTTGAACTCGAAATCGCCCTTGTCCACTGTTTTGATTGGTCGAAGCCAGCAGGCAAACAAAAGCTATTCTCATCCGCGATGAGCGTGAAGCGGGACCTTTTCCTGATGACGCCCGGGACTTCCGGACGCGTTGTTCAAAAATACACAAGCATAATCGGCCCGCAACGGAAATCGCAGATGTGCGTGTGTCACATGATCAAAATGCGCACCGGCGCGATGCGCTGCCTGTGCATAAATTGGTTTGCAACGTGTTGATCAATCGCACGGAATTTCCGCTTCGAATTGCGCGGCTGTGTGCGCTATGGCGCAGAAATATTTAATATCATTTGTTGCAGCAAAAATGCCTGTATCACAGCGATTTCAGGGTCCCCCATCGCGCATTGAGTGTAAGTCATTATTGTTACGAAAAAATTTTCGCTCGATATACCAAGGTAGCCCTCGCGTAAAAACCAAATAACCATCGACACCCGCGCGACCGGTGCCGCGCATTGTCAAGAAATATCGTCACGAGCAAATTTGTTTAACGCCGGTATGACGGATCGACGACCGCGAGGCGTCGGTGCCCTACGTTGTGCGGCATTCGGCCGTCAATCTCATTCATTTGATGTGGTATACCCCGGCGTGATGGCCGGGCCGCCGCTCACTTGGCGAGCTTGGCGATCCGATGCGCGAGGCGCGAAACTTTTCGGCTGGCATTATTCTTATGCACGACGCCGCGCTGCGCCGCACGCATGATCGCCGGCTCCGCTTCCTTGAACGCCGCCAAGGCCGTTGTGCGGTCGCCGCTGGCGATCGCTTCCTCGATCTTGCGGACCGAATTGCGCAGCAGCGAGCGACGCGTTTTATTGACGATCGTCCGGCGCGCGATTTTGCGCGTGGCTTTGCGGGCGGACTTGGTATTGGCCATGAGCCTCTCGTTCACAACTGGCGTTTCGCGGCGGGGGAACCGCCGCAGCGACTGAACTAAGCGATTGATCTTTCAAGAAAGCGTGGCGGCAAGTCACCCCGCCGCCACGGGCGAGGCTTATAGTAAGGCCCTGCCCGGGCGTCAACGCCCGCGAATCCGCTCGTTAGGCCACCCGCTTGGCCCGTACCGCATCGTGGCCGGCAAACACCACCGCGCGGTCGGCGGCCGAAAACGCCGCCAGCGGCGGTTTGACGCGCCCGAGCGCCGGATCGTCATGGATATGCGCCAGCAGCGCCTTGACGCCGGCGACCAACGGTTTGCCGTCGAACAGCTTGCGGATGGCGACCGCGGCATCGAGCGCGCCGGCATCTCCGCTGCGCCAGGCGCGTGCGCACAGATCGGCATTGAGATTGGCGGTGGCCGATATGCAGCCGGCGAAGGCGCCGCCGCGAGCTTCGATGAGCGCGGCTTCGGTCGACGGAAACACGGCGAAGTCGGGCGAAATCGCCGCCACCGAGCGCGCGTAAGCCATGTCGCCGGAGGAGTCTTTCAGACCCACGATGCGGGACGGGAAGGATTCCAACAGCCGCTTGATCAACTTGACATGCCAGGGCAGGCCGGACATGGCCGGGAAATGATAGAGATAAATCGGGATCGGCTTGTCCGCAGTCGCCTTCACCAGCGTGTCGATATAGGCGACCAGCCCGTCGTCGGGCACGCCTTTGTAATAAAACGGCGGCAGTATCAACGCACCGGCAAAGCCGAGCGCGGCGGCATGGCGGGTGAGCGCGACGGCATCCGATACCGCCGCGGCGCCGGTTCCCACCATCAGGCGGTCGAGCGGCAGGCCTTCCGCCTTGTAGGCGCTCATCACCGTCTTGCGTTCGTCGAGCGAGAACGAGGTGGCCTCACCGGTGGTGCCGAGCACGTTGAGGCCGTCGCAGCCATTGTCGAGCAGCGTGCGCGCCAGATTGACCGCCCGCTTGAGATCGGGCGCGCCAGTTTCGTCGATCGGGGTGGCGATGGCGGCGATCACGCCGGACAGGGTCTTGCTCACCGCAGGTCTCCGTTCAGCCGCTGACATTATAGGCGGCCAGCGCCGCCATGTTGACGAGCTGGTTGTCCTTGGCGCCGAGCTGCACGATCTGCACCGGACGGTCGAGGCCGACCAGCAGCGGCCCGATCACGGTGGCGCCGCCCAGCTCCTGCAACATTTTGGTGGAGATCGAGGCCGAATGGAACGCCGGCATCACCAGCACATTGGCCGGGCCCGATAGCCGGCAGAACGGATAGGGCGCGGCTAGTGCCGGATTGAGCGCGACGTCGGCGGCCATTTCGCCGTCATATTCGAAATCGACCCGTTTGCTATCGAGAATCTTCACCGCCTCGATCACCCGCGCCGAGCGCTCGCCCTGCGGGTGGCCGAAGGTCGAGAAGGCGAGCAGCGCCAGCCGCGGCTCATAGCCGAGCCGGCGCGCGACGCCGGCGGCCTCGATGGCGATCTCGGCGATCTCGTGCGCCTCCGGCATCTCGGTGACCGCGGTGTCGGCCACCAGCACGGTGCGCCCGCGCGCCACCACCAGCGAGACGCCGATAACGCGGTGGCCGGGCTTGGGATCGATCACGCGCTGCACATCCGCGAGCGCGACCGAGAAATTGCGGGTGACGCCCGTCACCATGGCGTCGGCATCGCCGAGCGCGACCATGCAGGCGGCGAAATGATTGCGGTCGGTGTTCACCAGCCGCTGGCAATCGCGCAGCAGGTAGCCGCGCCGCTGCAGCCGCTCATACAGATGGTTGGTGTAGACGGTGTTGCGGGTCGACACGCGCGCATTGACGATCTCGATGCCTTCGCCAAGCTCGATGCCGGCCTCGCGCGCGGCGGCCTGCACTAGATCCTCGCGCCCGACCAGCAGCGCGGTACCCAGCCCTTGGTGCACGAAGCTGGCGGCGGCTCGGATCACCTGCTCTTCCTCGCCCTCGGCGAACACCACGCTCTTGGGGCTTCGGCGCAGCCGCGCGAAGACTTGCACGAGGGTGCCGGCGATCGGATCGCGCCGCGCGTTCAGCTGTTGCCGGTAGGCGTCCATGTCGACGATCGGCTTGCGGGCGACGCCGGTATCCATGGCCGCCTTGGCGACGGCGGGCGGCACCGTGGAAATCAGCCGTGGATCGAACGGCACAGGAATGATGTAGTCGGGTCCGTATTTTGGCCGCGCTCCATACAGCGCGGCGACTTCGTCGGGCACGTCCTCGCGCGCGAGATTGGCGAGCGCGTGGGCAGCGGCGATCTTCATCTCCATGTTGATGGTGGATGCGCGCACGTCGAGCGCGCCGCGGAAAATGAATGGAAAACCGAGAATATTATTGACCTGGTTGGGGTAGTCGGAGCGTCCCGTCGCCATAATGGCGTCGTCGCGCACAGCCGCCACTTCCTCGGCGGTAATTTCGGGGTCGGGATTGGCGAGGGCGAAGATGATCGGCTTGGCCGCCATTGACTTGATCATGTCCGCGGTGAAAGCGCCTTTGGCCGAGAGCCCGAAGGCGACGTCAGCGCCCTCGAAGGCGTCCGCCAGTGTGCGCGCCGAGGTCTTGATCGCGTAGCCCGACTTCCACTGGTTCATGCCGTCGGTGCGGCCCTGGTAGATCACGCCCTTGGTGTCGCACAGGATCAGGTTTTCGGGCTTGAAGCCGATTGCCTTGAGCAGTTCCAGGCAGGCGATGCCGGCCGCTCCCGCGCCATTGCAGACCAGCTTGGTGTGCTGGACGTCGCGCCCGGTCAGATCGAGCGCATTGATTAGCCCCGCCGCCGAGATGATCGCGGTGCCATGCTGGTCGTCATGGAACACCGGGATATCGAGCAACTCGCGCAAGCGCTGCTCGATGATGAAGCATTCCGGCGCCTTGATGTCTTCGAGATTGATGCCGCCCCAGCCGGCGCCGAGATAGCGCACGCAATTGATGAACTGGTCGGGGTCTTCGGTGGAGACTTCCAAATCGATGGAGTCGATGTCGGCGAAGCGCTTGAACAGCACCGCCTTGCCTTCCATCACGGGCTTGGCCGCCAAGGCGCCGCGGTTGCCTAATCCTAAGATCGCAGTGCCGTTGGTGATGACGGCGACGAAATTGCCCTTCACCGTGTAGTCGTAGGCGCGGCTCGGGTCCTCGGCGATGGCGAGCACCGGCACCGCGACGCCCGGCGAATAAGCGAGCGAGAGGTCGCGCTGGGTCGCCATCGGCTTGGTGGCGACGACTTCGAGCTTGCCGGGCCGGCCGACGCTGTGGAACTGCAGAGCTTCTTGATCGGTGAAGGTCGGCCGATTGCGGCCGGCGGGGGGTTTTGCGGGCATTGCTACTCCATGACACAACCGGCGCTGCCCGGCGAGGACGACGTTAGCGGAAGCAGCCGCGACTGCTCAAGAGAAGGCAACGGTAGCCCCGTGTTGAACCTGGTCGCGCCGCAGGGTAATCGATACGGTTGAATTAAGGAAAAGACCGCCAAACCATGATCCGTTTTATATTCCGCTTTTTCGGCCTGATCTGTCTGGCCGCCGCCTTTATCCTGGTGATCTACGACGGCACCAAGTCGATCGCCGGCAATAGCCTCTCTCTCACCACCATGCGGGCTTTGTGGGAGCTCATCAATGCGGGCAGCCTGGCCAAGCTCAGGCCGCTGCTCGAGCTCTATGCCGGCGGCTTGCTGTGGGACCCGGTGGCGGTCTCCGTGCTGGCGGCGCCGGCCTGGAGCCTGCTCGGTCTTGTCGGCATCCTGCTGCTTCTGCTCGGCCGCAAGAAGAAGCCGCTGATCGGTTACGCGCGCTAGCGCAGGCGCATGATCCCGAAAAGTGGGTACCGGTTTTCGGATAAGATCATGC
>DAIMKK010000073.1:0-9542 GCA_036721745.1 Pseudolabrys sp.
CCTACGAGGGCACGCACGACATCCACGCGCTCATCTTGGGCCGCGCGCAGACCGGGATACAAGCGTTTTTCTAAGATAACTATTTTGGCGCGGCTGCCGTTCGACGCGCATCGCGCTGCGCTTTGCGGGCGACGCTACTGGCGTCTGTGACGCCCACATAGGTTTCCAGAAGCGCCCGGTCGGCCTTGAGCGCGCTGCTTTCGCCCTGATAGACGATGCTGCCACGCTCGATGATGACGGCTTGATCGGTCACGCCCAGAATCTTTTGCGCGTTTTGTTCCACCAGAATCGCCGAAAGTCCTTCCTCGCGGATGATCTTGCGCAAGGCAGTCAGCAATTCCGCGATCAGGATAGGCGCCAGCCCTTCCAGCGGCTCATCGAGCAATATGATGCGCGGATTGAGAATGAGCGCGCGTCCAATCGCGAGCATCTGCTGCTCGCCACCGGATAGTTGGTTACCGAGATTGCGCCGGCGCTCGGCCAGGCGCGGAAACAACGCATAAACCTTGGCGAGCGTCCAAGGTCCCGGCCGCTCGACCGCGGTCATGTTTTCTTCAACCGTCAGCGAGCGAAAAATATTGCGCTCTTGCGGTACCCAGCCGATGCCGGCGTGCGCGCGTTGGTCGGGGCGCAGCCTGGTGATATCGCGGCCGTCGAGGCTGATAGTGCCGCTGACATGACGAGTCGCGCCGATAATCGAATTGACCAGCGTGGTTTTGCCCATGCCGTTGCGGCCGAGCAGCGCCAGCGCCTTGCCCTCGGCGAGCTTGAAGGTGACGTCCGTCAGCACGATCGCCTCGCCGTAGCCGGCCGTCAGGCCTTGGACGTTCAGGAGCTCAGGCATCGACCAGTTCCTCGCCGAGATAGACGGCCTTGACGCGGGGATCGCGGGCGACTTCTTCCGGGCTGCCCTCGACGAACAGCGCGCCGTTGACGAGCACGGAAATGCGGTCGGCGAAGGAGAATACGATGTCCATGTCGTGCTCGATCAGCAGCACGGTGACATCCTTGGGCAGCGCCGCGACGGCGGCCAGGATTTCATGCCGCTCGTCCTCGGGAACCCCGGCCGCCGGTTCGTCGAGCAGCAGCACGCGTGGACGGCAGGCGATTGCGAGCGCAATTTCCAATAGCCGTTGCTTGCCGTAGGGCAGCACCGCGGTGCGCTTATCGATGACATCGGTGAGGTGAAACCGCTCCAGGATTTCGACCACCTCGGTCACCAGATCCGGCCGGCTGCCGACGACGCGCCACCAGTCGAGGCCTTGTCCCCGCCGTTCGGACACCGCCAGTCCGATGGTTTCGAGCGGCGTCAGGTCGTTGAACAGCTGATTGATCTGGAAGGTGCGCACGATGCCGAGCCGCACTCGTTCGTACGTCGACTTGTCGCTGATGTCTTCCCCGTCAAGCAGGATGCTGCCGCTGGTCGGCCGCTGCACGCCGGTGAGTAGATTGATCAATGTCGTCTTGCCGGCGCCATTCGGTCCGATCAGAGCGTGCCGGGCTCCCTTCGCAACTTGCAGCGAAACGTTGTTGGACGCGACGATGCCGCTGAACCGTTTCACCAGATTGATCGTTTCCAGCGCCACGGTCATTGTCAGTGCCTCTCGCCGGACGAGGCGGTCAAGCGACTCGTCACCGCCCGCCAATTCAGGCGCGCGGCGATGCGGCGGATCGGTGTCGTCCACGACGTGATGCGTTCGCGGCCGACCAGCACGATCACCACCAGAACGAGACCGATCCAAAATGGCCAATATTGCGGTGTCAGCGCCGACAAATAGTCCTGCATGAACTTGAAGATGATCGCGCCGATCAGACCGCCATAGAGGTAACCGGCGCCGCCAATGATCAGTACCAGCAGCAGATCGGCCGAGCGATCGAACGAAAACACTTCGAGAGAAGCGAATGAGGTCGTCTGCGCCAGCAGCGCGCCGGCGATGCCGGCATAGCCGGCGGCAACGGTGTAAATCGCGATCAGGCGGGCATCGACCGAGATTCCGATCGCCGATGAACGCAACGGATTTCCTTTTACCGACATGAGCGAAAGACCGAACGGTGAATTCACCAGGCGGCGCGCAATCAAGAACAGGATGAACAGCACGATCAAGCAATAAGCGTAACCGGTGTGGCCAAACATATCGAAACGGAATATCCCGAGCACCGGCTTGATGGTAACACCCTGCAGCCCGTCGGCGCCGCCAGTGAGCCAGCCGTATCTGTTCGCCAATTCACGCAGGACGAGCGCCACGCCGAGCGTCACCATCAGGCGCGTAAGGTCGGAGCCGCGCAGCACCAGGAAGCTGGTGACGAAACCGAGCGCCATCGCGGCCAAACCGGCGACGAGCAATGCCAGGACGGGCTCGTTGATGATTTCGTGCTTGGCAAGCAGCGCGGCGGTGTAAGCACCAATGCCGAAAAAGGCGGCATGCCCCAGCGAGATGATACCGGCGTAGCCGAGGATCAGATCGAGCGAAAGCGCGAACAGGCCGAGCCAGGCAATCTCGGTAAGGATAAGATGCCGGTCCGGGAACAGGTAGATCGCGGCAAACGCGACAAGCCAGAACGCGACCTCAAGCGGTTGCCAGCGGGCGCGGGCGGACAGCCACTCGGTGGCGATGCGGATGGCAATGGGGGGCGGCAGCATAACCGGCGCCTCAGCGGGAGGCGGCGCGGGAGAACAGTCCCTGCGGCCGCCAGATCAGCACGACGATCATGATGGTGTAGATGACGAAAGAGCCGAGCGTCGGCACGTAATATTTACCGGCGACGTCGCCGATGCCGAGCACGAGCGAGGCGAGAAACGGCCCGGTGATGCTTGAGGTGCCGCCCACCGTCACCACGATCAGAAAGTAGATCATGAATTTAAGCGGGAAGGTCGGGTCGAGTCCCAAGATTTCGGCGCCCAGTGCGCCGCCGAGGCCGGCGAGGCCCGACCCGAAGGCGAAAGTGAGGGAGAAGACCCAGTTGACGTTGATGCCAAGCCCGCTCGCCACGCGGCTGTCGTCAACGGCGGCGCGCAGACGGCTGCCGAAGCGCGTATAGGCAAGTATGAATTGCAGAGCGACCGTCAGCAGCCCGCAAATGACGATGATCAGCAGCCGATAGCGGCCAATGCCGATTCCGCCAAAGTCGATCTGGCCCTGCAAGACGCTGGGAACCTGCACGAAGACCTGACTGGAGCCCATGACATAGTCGGCCGCGGCCACCGACATGAATACCAGGCCGATGGTGAACAGCACCTGGTCGAGGTGGGGTTTCTTGTAGACATGCACATAAAGCGTGCGCTCGAAGACGAATCCGATGATGGCGCTCGCCAGGAAAGCGATCGGCAAGGAGGCAAAGAACGGAATGCCGAGGCGGTTGACCAGAATGACGGTGACGTAGCCGCCCGCCATGGCGAAGGAGCCGTGCGCGAGGTTGATGAAATTCATCAATCCGAGCGTCACCGCGAGCCCGGATGCGAGCACGAACAGCAGCATGCCGTAGGCAATTCCGTCGAATAGAATTGTGAGCATGTTCGCGTTGCAATCTCAGTTCGGCCCGGGAAAACGGCCACAAGTTCACGATGACATATTAGCCGCCGGCGGTCGATGACCCGCCGTTTGATAAAGAACGCGCGCGGCGACTTTCGGCCGCCGCGCGCTGTAGGAACGTCAGACTATTTCTTCATCGCCGCCTTCACCGGGTCCTTGACGGCCTTAAAGGTCTCGAACTCGACGTTGTAGAGTTGTCCGTTCTTTTTCTCTACTTTGCGCATGTAGACGTTCTGGATGATGTCGCGAGTCTCGGCATCGATCTCGATCGGCCCGCGCGGGCTTTCCCATTTCATTCCCTTCATGGCGGCGATGAGCGAATCGCCGTCGGCCTTGCCACCGGTCTTCTTCAGCGCCGCGTAGATCAGGGCCATGCCGTCATAACCGCCGACCGACATGAAGCCCGGGCGGAAGTGGTTGGCCTTCTCGAAAGCCGCGACATAGGCTTTGTTCATCGCCGAACTGTGATCGGCGGAGTAGAAATGCGCGGTAACGGTCCCGATCGCCGCATCGCCCATTCCCGGCAGGAGATCGTCGTCGGTCACGTCGCCCGGGCCGATCAACTTGATGCCGGCCTTGTCCAGGCCGCGTTCGGCGAACTGCTTCATGAACGCGCCGCCCTGACCGGAGGGCACGAAGATGAAGATCGCGTCCGGCTTGGCGTCGGCTGCGCGTTGCAGGAACGGCGAGAAGTCCGGGTTGGCGAGCGGCACCCTGATCGCTTCGGCCACCGTACCACCGGCCGCCTTGAAGCGTTCGGTGAACGACTTTTCCGCGTCGAAGCCCGGCGCGTAGTCGGAGACGATGGTGACGACTTTCTTGATCTTATTCTTCGCGGCCCAATCGGCGACGATGACGCAGGACTGCGGCACGGTGAAACTGGTGCGCACGATGTAAGGCGATTTTTCGGTGATGATCGAGGTACCCGCCGCCATGACGATTTCCACCACCTTGGCTTCGGTGGCAAGCGGGGCGACGACCAACGCGGCCGGGGTGATCTCGAAACCGGCGATGATGTTGACCTTGTCGTTGACGATCAATTCCTGCGCCAGCCGCTTGGTGTTGTCGGGCACACTGGCGGAATCGCGCAGGATGACTTGAATCTTCTTGCCGGCGACCGTATCGCCGTGCTCCTTCATGTAGAGATCGACGGCGGCCTTGATCTGCTTGCCGGTCGACGCTTGTTGCCCCGTCATCGATACGATGAGGCCAATCTTGACGGTGTCTTGCGCGAATGCGCCGCCGGCGGCGAACGTGCCGATGGCGAGTGCGGCAATCGCGCCGGTCGTATATTTGAACATCATTGGGTTTCCCTCCGCTTCCTCTGTTTCGTTTTTTGATTGCACCGCACGTTTTTCTTGGCTGCAACCATGCGCTGATAATGGCTAGTACAATATCTTAATAAGTAGATTTGCCGGAGTCACCTGTCGCGGTTGACCCATTTAGGTCAATGGGGCCGCCCGTCATGAAAGGCCGGCGACCGCACTAGACCCCATCCCGTGCAATCATTTCCTTGATTGAAATCAAGCAAAAGTCCAGTGAAATGGGCTTATCTTGCATGTGGGCGAAACGTGTTCGTCCGACACACGACCCAAACCAGGCCATGGATTCTGCCTATGAACGTTCAGCAGCCTAGTTTGATATCCAACCATTCGGCCACTAGGGTGCTCAAGAGTGTCTGCCGCAGTTGCCACGGCGGCTGCGGCGTCTTGCTGCATGTCCGGGATGGCGAACTGCTGAAAGTCGAGGGCGATCGCTCCTCGCCGCTCAATCACGGCCGCCTATGTCCGATCGGGACGGTGACGACCGACCTGGTATACCACCCGGATCGACTCAAATATCCGCTGCGGCGCAAGGGCAAACGTCAGTCGGGCGAATGGGAACGCATTTCCTGGGACGATGCGCTCGACGAGATTTCACAGCGTCTGCTCGCCATCAGAGAGCAGCACGGTCCGGAGGCCATCGCTCTTGGTACCGGCACCGGCCGCCATCACATCCGCTGGGTGTCGCGTTTTGGCCACGCGCTTGGCACCCCCAACTGGTGCGAGCCGGGCTTTGCGCAATGCTTCCACCCGCGGGTGAACACCTCAATTCTGACCTTCGGCGACTTCCCGGTGAGCGATTACACCGGCGAGGTGCCGCCGGCTTGCATCCTCTTTTGGGGTCATAACCCGGTGCTGTCGGGCCCGGACGGCGAGACGCGTTTCAATGTCATGGAAGCGCTCGCGCACAATCCGCGGACCATCGTGGTCGATCCACGACGCACGGTGCTCGCCGAAAAGGCGGATCTCTGGCTGCAGATCAGGCCGGGCGCCGACGATGCGCTCGCGCTTGCGATGTTGAATGTGATCATCGGCGAGAAACTCTACGACGAGCCTTTCGTCACGCAGTGGACGCACGGCTTCGCCCAACTCGCCGCCCATGTTGAGAAATTCACGCCGGAGTGGGCCGAGCCGATCACCTGGATCGCCGCCGATCAGATCCGCGCCGCCGCGCGCTTGTTCGCGCAAACCAAGCCGGCCCTGCTGGATTGGGGCTCCGCCATCGAACACACGCCGAAATGCATCCAGACCATCCGCGCCGTCTCGATGCTGCCGGCGCTCACCGGCAACATCGACGTGCCGGGCGGTTGGGTGTTCGGCATGCACGGGCTCGGCCGCTTCCCGAGTCTGATCGAGAACCTCACGCCCGAGATGAATGCCAAGCGGCTCGGCGCCGAACGCTTCAAGCTGCTCGGCGGGGAGGGCGCCGATCTGCCGGCTGCCCATATCCCGACGTTGCTCAAGGCGATGCGCGAAGGCAAACCATATCCGGTGAAGGCTTTCCTGGTATTCGGCAACAACACGCTCACCACCTATGCCAACACCTCCGATGTCTACGATGCGCTGATGAAGCTCGACTTCATGGTCTGCGCCGATTTGTTCATGACGCCGACTGCGGAGCTAGCCGACATCGTGCTGCCGGCGGCGTCGTGGCCCGAGCTCGATCAACTGGTCGGTCTGCCGACGGTCGCGGCCAACGTTGTGCTCGCCCAGCAGAAATCGGTGCAAATCGGTGAATGCAAGTCGGACGAGGAAATGTTCGTTGCGCTGGCGCGGCGAATGAAGCTTCCGCTCTGCACCGAGCCGGTCAAGGATGTGCTCGATGCGATGCTCGCCGGCGGCGGGATTGACATGACCTTCGATGAGCTCAAGCAGAAGGGTTTCTACAAAGTCCCCTTCAAGTACCGGAAATATGAGAACGGCGGCTTCCGCACGCCGACCGGCAAGATCGAACTCTATTCCACGCGTTTCGAGCAAATGGGCTATGCGCCGCTTCCCAGTTACGAAGAACCGCCGGAAAGCCCGATCAGCACGCCGGAGATTGCCGAGCAATTTCCGCTGGTGTTGACGACGGGCGGGCGGATCTCATTCTTCTTCAACTCGGAGCACCGCCAGATTGACCGACTGCGCAAGGCGCATCGCGATCCGGTGGCGGAAATCCACCCCGAAACGGCGGCACGTCTAGGCATCGTCAACGGGGCGTGGATGTGGATCGAAACCAAGCGCGGCCGCATCCGGCAAAAAGCCAAGCTCACCAAGGGAATCGACCCGCGGGTCATCCACGTCCAGCACGGCTGGTGGTTCCCGGAACAGGCGGCGCCGGAGTACGGCGTGTGGACGTCAAATGCCAATATGCTGACCGACAACAAGCCGCCCTACGACCCGGCGATGGGGACCTACCAATTGCGGGCGCTTCTATGCCGCGTTGCACCTGCCGACGTGCCCACGGTCGACTCTAAAAAAGTGGGCGTGTAAGAAGGCCACGGCACGGAGGAACGCCCAATGCGCATCGACGCCTATACGCACTTTTTCCCGAAGACATTCTTCAACAAGATGATCGAGGTCGCCGGTCAATATAAGGACATGGGCAAGCGCGTGCGCGCGATCCCGCCGCTCTACGACCTGGATGCGCGCAAGAAGATCATCGATACCCACAAGGACTACCAGCAGGTCATCGCCTATCCGCAGCCACCGATTGAAAAGTTGGCCAAGAGCCCGCAGCAGATCGACGAATTCGTTCGCATCATCAATGACGGCTTCGCCGAACTGTGCGCCAAGGAAAGCGCGCATTTCCCCGGCTGGATCGCGCAGATTTCGCTCGACGCGCCGGACGCCGGCGTCGCCGAAGCGGAGCGCGCCATCAACCAGCTCGGCGCGCTCGGCGTGCAGATCTACACCAACGTCGCCGGCAAGCCGCTCGACCGGCCGCAATATTTGCCGTTCTGGAAAAAGATGAACGAGCTCGGCAAGCCGATCTGGCTGCACCCGGCGCGCGGCGCCGAAGTGCCGGACTATATCGACGAGAAGAAATCGCTGTACGAGATCTGGTGGACCTTCGGCTGGTCGTACGAGACCGCGACCGCGATGATACGGCTCATCTACTCCAAGATCATGGACAATCACCCCAACCTGAAGATCATCACCCACCATTTCGGCGGCATCGTGCCGATGCTCGAAGGCCGCATCGGCCCAGGCAATGACGTGATGGGCTCGCGCACCACAGACGAGGACTACGTCGCGCTACGCAAGAGCCTGAAGAAGCGCCCGCTCGACTATTTCAAGCAGGACTTTTATGCCGATACCGCGGTGTTCGGCGGCAAGCCTGCTACCAAGTGCGGTCTGGAGTTCTATCCGATCGACAAGATCGTGTTCGCTTCCGATTGCCCGTTCGATCCAGAAAACGGAGCGATGTATCCGCGTGAAACCCTGCGGATTCTCGAAGAGCTCAAGCTCGACAAGGCAACCAGCGACAAAATTTTCTACAAGAACCTTGAAGCCGTCACCGGCCGCAAGCTGGTGAAATAAGCGCTTAGCTCGCGCTGCTTTTAGATGGGTCCATGGTCTGGGCGACGGCTTCCGTGCGGAAGTCGCCGGCGAGACCGTGGCCGCCCATCAGGCCCGGATAATATTTCATAAAATCGGCCTGGATGGTGTCGAACGGTACGTCGGCAAAGGCGCCGCGATCGTTCAGATACTCCATGTGCTGACGGCCTGAGCGGTCGAACGGTTGCAACAGCGAATCGGTCTCGCCGTCGAACTCGAGCGTTTTCAGTCCGAGCCGCTCGCACAGCGCGCGATCGAAGGCGGGCGTCGCCTTGACCCAGTGCCCCGCCAAATAAAGTTCGGTGTAGGAATGCCAGATGAATCTGTCGGTTTTTGCTTTCTCGTAGAATCGCGGCGAGGTGAGATGGTTGCGCACATCGGCGTAGCCGACGCGGGCGGGAATGCCGATGGCGCGGGCGCTTGCCGCCAGCAATGACGATTTTCCAATGCAGAACGCGCGCCCGGCGGCGAGCACATTGCTCGCCCTGTAGTTTGACGGATCGGCGAGGTCGACATAGGGGTCGTAGATGATGCCGTCGCGGACGGCGGCGTAGAGCCGTAACGCGGCGTCGCGCTGATCCACCGTGCCGTCCGTAACCTGCTTCGCGAAGGCGACGACCGGCGGCGAGGCGCTATCGATGAAGACGCCGGCGGCGAGAAATTGAGCCTGATCCATTGCGGATTCTTTCCCTGGAGGCATTTTTAGAGCCACTCTCCATGCTCGCCCTTGAGTTTCGTCAAGGAACGCGCCGAACGCGGCATCATATTGGGCGCATGAACATCATGGCGGAATCGAGTGCGCGCGATGACGGCTTGTTGCGCGGCAAGCATGCGGTCGTCACCGGGGCATCGCGTGGCATTGGCGCCGCCATCGCTGCGACATTGGCGCGGCGCGGCGCCGATGTGACGTTGATGAGCCGCCATCAGGCGAAGCTCAACGAGCAGGCGGCCAGCCTTACGAAGAGCTATGGTACCAAAGCGCAGGGTGTCGCCGTCGATCTCGCGCAAACCGATCGGATCGCCGCCGCGTTCGAACGTGCGGGCGATGTGTTCGGGCCGCCGCACATCCTGGTTAATAATGCCGGCATCGCCGTCGCAGCGCCGATTCACCGCACCGAGTTGGCAGACTGGCAACGGGTGATGGACC
>DAIMKK010000074.1:0-8819 GCA_036721745.1 Pseudolabrys sp.
GCCGCCGGTCGGCTCGATCAGCCGCAAGATGGTGCGGCCGACCGTCGACTTGCCGCAGCCGGATTCGCCAACCAGGCCGAGCGTTTCGCCGTGCGCAATCGAGAAGCTAACGCCGTCGACGGCGAACACGGTACCGCCGGCGCGTTGCAACAGGCCTTTGCGGATCGGGAAATGTTTCTTGAGGTCGCGCACCTCGAGCACGGCCGGAGCGGATACATCAGCCATGGCGGTCACCGAACAGTTCGGCGGAGCGCCAGCACGCCGCCCAATGGCGTGGCCGCTTCTCCTCGTAAGCCGGATAAGCGGCCCGGCAGCGACCTTCTGCATGAGCGCAGCGCGGCGCGAACACGCAGCCTTCCGGCAGGTTGGTCAAGGCCGGTACCATGCCGGGGATTTCCTGCAAACGTTCGCCGGTATTGTCGGCCTCCCCGCGCATCAGCGGCAGCCGCGGGATCGAAGCCATCAGCCCGCGCGTATAGGGATGCTGCGGCCGGGCGAAAAGTTCGTCGACCGGCGCTTCCTCGACCTTGCGGCCGGCATACATCACAATGACGCGCTGCGCGGTCTCGGCCACCACGCCGAGATCGTGGGTGATCAGGATGATCGCGGTGCCGAGCTTGCGCTGCAGGTCGAGGATGATGTCGAGAATCTGCGCCTGGATGGTGACGTCGAGCGCGGTGGTCGGCTCGTCGGCGATCAGCACTTTCGGATTGCAGGCCAGCGCCATGGCGATCATGGCGCGCTGGCGCATGCCGCCGGACAATTGATGCGGATATTCCATGGCGCGCTGCTCCGGCTCTGGGATGCGGGTCAGGCGCAGCATGTCGATGGATTTTTCCCAGGCCTGCTGGCGGCTGATTGGCTCGTGCAGCAGCAGAACTTCCGCGATCTGGCTGCCGATGGTGAGCACCGGATTGAGCGAGGTCATCGGCTCCTGGAAGATCATCGCGACGTCCTTGCCACGCACACCGCGCATCGCCTCCTCGCTGAGCGTGAGCAGATCGACGCCGGCGAGCTTGACCGACCCGCCGGCGATGCGGCCGGGCGGATCGGGCACCAGTCGCATGAGAGAAAGCGCGGTGATGCTTTTGCCGCAGCCGGACTCGCCGACAATCGCCAGCGTCTCATGCGCCCCGAGCGCGAAGCTGACGCCGTCCACGGCTTTCACAACGCCGTGCCGCAGGTCAAAAAAAGTCCGCAATCCGTCGACCACCAGCAACGGCGCCTGGTTCGAAATATCGGCCGGGGCCGGGGTGCCGGTCGCACGCTCGCTGGTCGTCATGGTCATGGCGCGCGAAACATCATCAGTTGCGCAGCCGCGGGTCGAGGATGTCGCGCAGTGCGTCACCGAACAGGTTGGCGCCGAACACTGCCAGGCTGATGGCGGCGCCCGGGAAGATCACCAGCCAGGGCGCGGTGCGCACATATTCGGCGGCGGATTCCGACAACATGCGGCCCCAAGACGGATGCGGCTCGGGCACGCCGAGACCCAGGAACGACAACGACGCCTCAGTCAGGATCGCGGCGCCGAGCTGCGCGGTGGCGATCACGATCAGCGGCGCCAGTGTATTGGGCAGCACATGGCGAACCGCGATTCGGAATTCGCTCATGCCGACGGCGCGTGCCGCCTCGACGAATGGCTGCTCGCGCAAAGTGAGTGTGTTGGAGCGCACGACACGCGCCGTATAGGGGATCAGCGGGATCGCGATGGCGATGATGGTATTGTCGAGCGCCGGCCCGAGCGCCGCCGCCATTACCAGCGCCAGCACCAGCAGCGGTACCGCCTGCAGCACGTCGACGATACGCTGGATCACCAGATCGACCCAGCCGCCGATATAGCCCGAGGTCAAGCCGAGCACCACGCCGAACACGCAACCGAGGAAAGTCGAGCCTAAGCCCACCGCGAGCGAGATACGCGCGCCGTATACGATGCGGCTGTAGATGTCGCGGCCCATCTGGTCGGCGCCCAGCCAGTGCGCGTCGCTCGGCCGCGCCAGCGTAATGAAAGAATTGGTCTTGATCGGGTCATAAGCCGTAATGAAATCGGCAAACACCGCGGCGAATACAAAGATCAACATGATAACGGCGCCGACTACGCCGAGCGGATGCGCGGCGGCATGATAGCGAATCTTTGACCACGCGCCCTCCCCGCGCTCGACCTGCGCGGGTCCCGGAACGATGTCGATGCTGGCCATGGTCGTCCCCTCAGCCCGAATACTTGATGCGCGGATCGAGCGCCGCGTAGAGCAGGTCGACCAGGAAGTTGATCGAGACCGCGACGATCGCGATGAACATCACCAGGTTCTGCACGATCGGATAGTCGCGCCAGCGGATCGCCTCCACCAGGAAGCGCGCGACGCCCGGGATGTTGAACACCGTCTCGGTCACGATCAGCCCGCCCATCAAGAAGGCGGCCTCGATGCCGATCACAGTGACAACCGGAAGCACCGCGTTGCGCAAGGCATGGTGATAATTGACGTTTTGGTCGGAGGCGCCTTTGGCGCGCGCGGTGCGGATGTAATCCTGCCGCAGAACCTCCAGCATCGACGAGCGCGTCAGGCGCATCACCAGCGCCGACGAACGAAAGCCGACCGCCGCCGCCGGCACGCTATAGAGCCACAGCGCGCTCCAGAATCCGGCTGGCGGCTCGGTATAGATCGGAATCGTGCCGAAATATTTCACAAACGCCATCAAAATCAGCAGGCCGAGCCAGAACGCCGGTATCGACAACCCGCTCAGGCTGATGACCCGCAGCGCGTAATCGAGCCCAGAGTTCTGCTTAACTGCGCTGACCACCCCGAGCGGGACGCCGAACATGATGGAAAACAGCAGCGCGAGACCTGCGAGCTTGGCGGTGATCGGAATGCGCGGCAGAATTTCCTGCAGCGCCGGCTTTTCCGACACGTAGGAATAGCCGAGATCGCCGTGCGCCAGTCCGCCGATCCAGTGTGCGTATTGCACGATGATCGGCTTATCGAGCCCCAGCTCTTTTTCCAGTTTGCCCTTCTCGGCAACGTCGATCATGCCGGCCGCGTCGAACAAGATGTCCGCGATGTTGCCGGGCACCACCCGCAGCATCGTGAAGACCAGCACGGAAATTCCGAACAGCGTCAGGAGCATCAAGAAGAAGCGCCTGATCAGATAACTCCCCACCATGGCCTCCCGTCGTGTGCGGGGAAAGGCGCGCCCGCCCCCCACGAGGCAGGCGCGCCGGTCGGCGCTTACTTATCCAGCCAGATATCTTCGTAGCGGTAGCCATTGTAGGCGCTGTTGCTCATGACCGTCATGTTCTTGACGTAGGGTTTCCAGCACATGCCGGTGCGGGCGTGGAACAGAATCGGCCGCGCCCCGTCTTCCTGTATCTTCTTATCAATCTCCCAGACTAGCTTCTTGCGCTTGGCGATATCGGTCTCGGCCGACTGCTGGTCGAACAGCTTCTCAAGGTCCTTGTTGCAGTAATGGGTGTAATTGCGTTCCGACCCGCAGGAATAATTCTCGTAGAAAGCTTGATCGGGATCGTCGATGCCATTGCCGGTGAGATTAAGGCCGACCGTATAGTCCTTGCGCGCCACCTTGGCGAACCAGGCGCTGGATTCCACCGGATCGAGCTCGGCATCGATATAGATGCTCTTGAACTGATCGATGAGCACCGCCGCCGGATCGCGATAGGTCGCCAGATTGCGCGTCGATACTTTGATCTTGAGCGGCTTTTCCGCGCTGTAGCCAAGCTTCGTCATGATTGCGCGGGCTTGCTCGCGGTCTTTCTTAACGTCGCCATAGCCGGGGATCGTTTTGAGAATATCGGGCGGCAGACCCCAGACGCCTTCCGGTGGCGGCAGCAGTGAGCCGCCCTGGTCGCCGTGCCCCTGCAGGATGATGTCGATGAGCGACTTGCGATCGAGCGACAGCATCATTGCCTTGCGCAATTCCGGATTGTTGAACGGCGGACTGTCAAGATTGACGATTAGATTGGTGCTGACATTGATCGGCGCGATCTCGCAAATCGCGGTCGGATCCTGCGATTTGATGTCCTTTTCCAATGCCGCGGTCATCTCGGTCGGAAAGGTCGCATCGACTTTGCCGGCGACGAAAGCGAGCACCGCGGTCGCACGGTTTTTGATGATGGTGTATTCGATGCCGTCGAGATAGGGCAGGCCTTTTTTCCAGTAGTCCGGATTTTTTACGAACTTGATCGACTCGTTCTGCTTCATCTCGACGAACTTAAACGGGCCGGTGCCGATAGGATGCGTACGCATCTGCGCGGCGGGGACATGGCAGGGATAGATCGGCGTGTAGCCGGAGGCGAGCATCGCCAAGAGCGACGGCTGCGGCCGCTTGAGATGGAAGGTCACCTCGCTGTCGCCGTTGACGGTGACGTCCGACACGAATTCGAACCAGCCCTTGCGCGGGTTCTTGCGGAATTTATCCTGCGCTGTGCCACGCAGAAGGTCGAAGGTGCACTTAACGTCCTTGGACGTGAATGGCATTCCGTCGTGCCACCTGACGCCCGAGCGCAGCTTAAACGTGAGCGCGGTGTTGACCTTGTCCCAGGCCCAACTGGTCGCCAGTTCGGGCTCGATGGTGCCCAGGCTGTTCTGCGGCTTGTGCTGGTCGTAGATGATGAGGTTGTTGAACAGCCCCATGGCCGGAGCGTTGACCGAGAAGGTCGCCTCTTCGTGAATGGAAAGGCTGGGCGGCGTCTCGCGGTGATAAAATTTCAGTATTCCGCCGTGTTTTGGTTCCGCCGCCTGGGCGGTGCAGAGCGTTAGACCAGCGAGAATAGCGGTCGCCAGCGCGACATATTTAGTTCCCATTGGATCCTCCCCAGGATGCGCGGCTGACGCGGCGGTACTGGCCGGCAGCCTGTTTTTTGTTTGTTATGACCGCAACGCTACCCGGTATGGTAGCCCCGATCAACTCGACAAAAGTGGCCCCAGCAGCGCGATCGAGAGCCGCTTGCCAACGGTCCAGCCGCACCGCACGATGGTCCCCTGAGGGCGTCCGCCATCGCGTTGAAAGCCGGAGCGGCAATGGTGACCGAGAGCGATAATATCGTCGCCGAAACGGCGGCGCGGATATTTGCCGACCTTGCCGATCCTCAGACGATCAACCGCGCCCGCGACACTCGCTGGAAGGAAGCGCTGTGGCGCGCTTCGTCGGAGGCTGGCCTGACGCTCGCCTGGGTGCCGGAACAGCAGGGCGGCGCGGGCGCCAGCCTTGCCGATGGCTTCGCCATCCTCGGCGTTGCCGGCCGCTTTGCCGTGCCGGTGCCGCTGGCGGAGACGCTGATCGCCGGATGGTTGCTGGCGCGCGCCGGCATCGACGCCCCAGCCGGCGTAATGACAGTCGCCCCTGCCCGCCCGCGCGACCGGATTGCATTGAACCCCGACGGCACGTTGAGTGGAACTAGCCGTGGAATTCCCTTTGCCAAAGATTGCGAACACATCGCGGTCGTGGCCTCCGGCGACAAGGGCGCGACAATCGCGTTGGTGAAAACCGCCGACTGCCGCGTCAGCGCAGGCCAGAATCTCGCCGGCGAATCGTCCGGCACCGTGACTTTCGAACGCACAACGGTCATCCGCAGCGCGCCGGTGCCCGCCGGTTTCGATGCGTCCGCATTGATGCTGATGGGCGCGACCGTGCGCAGCGTGCAGGCCGCCGGTGCGCTAGAAGCGATCTTGTCTCTCAGCGTCGCTTACGCCAATGAGCGCGTGGCCTTCGAGCGCAAGATCGGAAAATTCCAGGCCGTGCAGCAAAACCTTGCGCGGCTCGCCGGTGAAACCGCAGCCGCGCTCGCTGCCGCCGGTTCCGCCGCCGACACCATCGCGCGAACGCCCACGTTCGACGACACGGTCATGCTAGAAGCGGCGTCCGCGAAAATCCGCTCTGGCGAGGCCGCCGCCGAGGGCTCGGCCATCGCGCACCAGGTTCATGGCGCAATCGGATTCACCAACGAACATGTGCTGCATCGATTCACCCTTCGCCTGCTGTCGTGGCGCGACGATTTCGGCAGCGAAAGCTACTGGGCGGCAGCACTCGGCGGATTGATCGCGCGCCGCGGCGCCAATCAATTCTGGCCCATGCTGGCGGCGCGTTAGGATTTATCATGACCAACCAGCTCCGCTTCGATCAGATCAGGTTGCCGCCCGAATGCGAGACGCTGCGCGCCGAGGTGCGCGCCTTCATCGCCGAGGAGGTGGCGGCCGGGACATTTGTCCCGGATCGCCCCGGCCATGGCGACACCCACAATCGCGCGTTCAGCCAGCGGGTCGGCGCCAAAGGCTGGATCGGCATGACCTGGCCGAAACAATACGGCGGTCATGAACGCAATTTTCTCGAGCGTTATGTCGTCACCGAGGAATTCCGCGTCGTGAATGCGCCGGTGCGCCTGCATTTTGTGGCAGACCGGCAGAGCGGCCCAATCCTGCTCAAATACGCGCCCGAACATATCAAGCAAGATATTCTTCCTCGCATTTGCCGCGGCGAATTGTGCTTCGTCATCGGCATGAGCGAGCCGGGCTCTGGCTCCGATTTGTTCGCCGCCAAGACCAAGGCAACCAAAGCGGACGGCGGCTGGCGCATCAACGGCTCGAAGATCTGGACCAGCAACGCACATATCGCCGATTACATGCTGGGGCTCTTCCGCACCTCGCCGCCCACGAAGGAAAACCGCCGCCACGGCCTCACGCAGTTTCTGGTCGACATGAAATCGCCCGGCATCGCGGTCAATCCGATTTATCAGATGACCGGCCAGCACGATTTCAACGAGGTCGTGTTCGACGATACTTTCGTGCCCGACGATCACGTTCTGGGCGAGATCGACGGCGCCTGGAAACAGGCGACCAGCGAGCTCGCCTATGAGCGCAGCGGGCCCGAACGTTTTTTGGAAACTTTTTACGTGCTGGCCGAACTGGTGCGCGCGCTCGGCCCCAAGCCCGATCTGCGCAGCGCCGAGGGTCTCGGCCGCCTGGTCGCGCAATTGCACACCTTGCGGCGGATGTCGGTATCGGTAGCCGGCATGTTGCAGGCCGGCCAAGAGCCGGTGGCGGAAGCATCGATCGTCAAGGATGTCGGGACGATCTGGGAGCAGAAGCTGCCCGAGCGGGTGCGCGATCTCAGCGCGTTTCTCGAGCCGGAGGCGAGCAACCGGGTGACGCTGGACGAGCAGATCGCGTTCGCCATGACGGTCGCGCCCAAGCTTACGATCCAAGGCGGCACCACCGAGATCCTGCGCGGCATCATCGCGCGCGGGCTTGGTCTACGTTAGCCTTGGCTTGCGCTGAACGGGGGTCTGGGTGCCTGATATTTCAAAACTGCTCTGGCCGAAAACGGTCGCCGTCGTCGGGGCCTCGTCCGACACTAAAGGCCTGCGCGGCCGCATCCTGGAAGTGATGCTGAGCCACCCTTTCGCCGGCACGATCTATCCGGTGAGCCGTAGCGCGACGAAAGTGCAAGGGCGCAAGGCCTATGCGAGCGTTGCCGAGCTTCCCGAGACGGCCGATCTCGCAATCCTCATCGTGCCCGCGCAATATATTCCGGCTGAGCTGGAACGCTGCGGCCGCGCCGGTATCAAGGCCGCCGTCATCTTGAGTTCCGGCTTCGCCGAGGAGCCGGGCGAAGCCGGTTTGCGCATGCAAGAAGCGCTGCGCGCCACCGCGCGGTGCCACGACATGGCGGTGTGCGGGCCTAACACCGAAGGCTTCGCCAATATCGAAGCGGCGCTGTGCCCGACCTTTAGTCCAGCCATGGACAAGAATGCTGGCGCTATCCGGCCGGCGCGCGCACTCGGTAAGGGCCAGGTGTCGGTGATCTCGCAAAGCGGCGGTCTCGGCTTTGCATTTTTCGACCGTGCACGCGGGCGCAATCTCGCTTTTCGCCACATCGTCACCACCGGCAACGAGGCCGCGCTCGAGGTAGCCGACTTTGTCGACTACATGCTCGATGAAGGCGGGACCGATGTCTTCCTGCTGCTCTTGGAGGACGTGAAGTCACCTGAAAAATTCAAGCGCGTCGCCGAGAAGGCGCTGAAAGCCGGCAAGCCGCTGATCGTCGGCAAGATCGGCCAGTCGGAACCGGGCCGCCGCGCCGTCGTGTCCCACACCGCCGCGCTCGCGGGCTCGCAAGCGTCCTATCGCGCCATTTTCGAACACTACGGTTTCATCGAAGGCCGCGACTTCGACGAGATGGTCGATCTCGCGGCCGGCTTTCTCGCCTGCGGCGACAAGCTGCCCGCCGGCAAACGCATGGGCATCTGCACCTCATCGGGCGGCGCCGGCGTGTGGATGGCGGATGCCTGCGCCGCCGCCGGCCTCGAGGTGCCGGTGCTCGATGAGGCAACGCGCAAGGCTATCGACGTGCATTTGCCCTCTTACGGCACCTCGCAAAACCCGGTCGATTCCACCGCGCAGGGCGTACACAAGCTCGGCTATGCGGAATTCGCGCGATTGGTCGGCCAGTCGCCGCTGATCGACGGCGTCATCGTGGTGGTGACCGCGCGCCGCTCCGCCTTCCTGGAGAACGATCTGCCGAAGCTGCAGGCCCTCGGCCGCGACTCCAAGAAGCCGGTATTTATGTGGACTTACACCCTCCCCTCCGACCGCAGCGTGGAAATCTTAAACGATGCCGGCTATCCGCTGTTCACCGGCGCGCCTGGCTGCGCCCGTACCATGCGGGCGATGGCCGATTACCGGGCACTACGCGAGCGCCTGCTGCGGCCAACCGAAATACACAGCACGCCCGCGCCGGACCGCGCCGCCGCGCGCGCCATGCTGGCGACGGCCGTGCCGGTGCTGTGCGAATGGCAGGCGCGGCCGTTGCTC
>DAIMKK010000074.1:8829-9506 GCA_036721745.1 Pseudolabrys sp.
CGGTTCTGGCGGCCTATGGCATCGGCGCCAACGAGGCGGGGCAGCTCGTGCATTCGGCCGCCGAGGCGGAAGCCGCGGTCCGCGCGCTGGCAATGCCGGCGGCGCTTAAAGTGCAGTCCGCCGCCATTCCGCACAAGACCGAAGCCGGCGCGGTGGCGCTCAATATTTTCGGCGACGGCGCGCGCGCCGCTTTCGAGCGCGTATTGGCGGCCGCCAAGCGACATGCGTCGCAAGCGTGCATCGACGGCGTGCTGGTGCAGCCGATGGCGGCGCCCGGCCGTGAGGTCATCCTCGGCGTCAACCGCGATCCGGTCTGGGGTCCCTTGCTCATGGTCGGGCTCGGCGGCGTGCTGGTCGAAGCGCTCGGCGATGTGGCGCTGGCGCCGGTGCCGGTCGATTACGCCGCGGCGCGCGCTTTGCTCGGCCGGCTCAAGGGCGCAGCCGTATTCGGCGAATTTCGCGGCGCGCCGCCGGCCGATACCGGCGCGCTGGCCGAATTGATCGTGCGGCTGTCGCTTTTCGCCGCGGACTATGCCGACGACATCGCGGAGATCGACCTCAATCCGGTGATCGTGCACGCCAAGGGGCACGGCGTTTCACTGGTCGACGCTTTAATCATCAAACAACCGCGGCCGGCGCAACATCGCGCGGCAGAGTAAAGGAATAATGTCATGGTC
>DAIMKK010000075.1:0-9475 GCA_036721745.1 Pseudolabrys sp.
GGATGGCCTTTTTGCCGATTGCCACGTCGGTGCCCGGCACCCATTTGGCGAAGATCTCCACCGCCTCGTCCCGATTATTGCGGGTGAAGTGCGATGATTGCGCGAGGCCAGCGGCGATCGCCTTGGCCAATTCCGGCTTGCTCTCGATCGTCGGACCGTGCGCGGTCGCCACCATCACGTAGGACATGTGCTGGCCGCCGCGGATCACCTCGTACGAATCCGGCACCTGGGTGAGCACCTGCGTCACATAGGGCTCCCATGACACCACCGCGTCAACCTTGCCTTCAGCGAGCGCCGGCGCCAGGCCGAACTGCGACCAGATATTCTCGATGGTGAGCTCTTCGTATTTCATCTTGGCGCGGCGCAGCACCATCTTGAAATACTCGTCGGAGGTCTGCCCGCGTGCGAGACCGATCTTCTTGCCTTTGAGATCGCCGAGCCTGCCGGCCTCGATGCCCCTGCCCTTCTTGGTGACGATGGCGAGCGGCGTGTCGCAATTGTCTTTGGTGGCGTCGTTCATGATGAGGCCGACCACCTTAAACGGCTCGCCCGCATGCACCGCCTTGAGGTAGGTCGTGGTGCTCATGTCGCCGATCTGGGCGCGGCCGTCGTGCATGGCGTTGACCATGTCGGTGCCGGTGTCGACCACCAGCATCTTGGCGTTGACGCCGTGCTGCTTGAAGTAGCCCTTCTCCGCGCCGATGAACATCGGCAGATGACCGAAATTATTTCCGATCACGACGTCGAGTTTGGGCAGTTCAGCCATTTTTCTTCTCCCGGTTTTTGCTAGTCCGCGCCGTCAGGACGGCTTGAGCACCTGTGGCAATACTTGCGGATTGACGCAATTCGGCGGCAGGCGGCCGTCGACCAGCGCCTGAATGTTGTCGACCACGATATTCGCCATCACGTCGCGCAGCTCCATCACCGCGCTGCCGAGATGCGGCGTGAGCACTACGTTCTTCATTTTCAGTAGGGCCGCGGGAACCTTCGGCTCGTTCTCGAACACGTCGAGTCCGGCGCCCGCGATTTTCTTCGCTTTAAGCGCGCGCACCAGCGCCGCCTCGTGGATCACGGCGCCGCGCGCGGTGTTGATGATGAAGGCAGTCGGCTTCATCAGCGCGAACTCGCGGTCCGAGATCATGTGCCGCGTTTCGGCATTGAGCGGCTGGTGCAGCGAGACGAAATCGGATTCGGCCAGCAATTGATCGAGCGGCATGTATTGCATCTGCAATTCACGCTCGAGGTCCGGCTTGCGGCGCGGCCCCCAATAAATGATGCGCATGTCGAAGCCGCGCGCGCGCCGCGCGGTGGCCTGGCCGATACGGCCGACCGCGATCAGCCCGAGGGTCTTGCCGTGCACGAAGCTGCCGGCGAAATGGTTCGACTGCGAGCCGGGGAAGCGGCTCGCCCGCACCGAGCGGTCGCCCTCGATCATCCGCCGCGCCGCCGCGATCATCAGCCCGATATGCAAGTCGGCGACCGACTCCGCCACGATCGGCGGGATCACGGTCACCGCAATCCCGCGCCGCGTCGCCTCAGCCACGTCGATGCGGTCCGGCGTGATCGTCATCGAGGTGACCGCGCGCAATTTCGGATTGGCGCGCAGCACTGCGCGATCGATTACGTCGTGCAGCAATGGAAACAATATGTCGCATTTTTTCACCGCCGCGATCATCTTCGCCTTGGTGATGATCTTGCTCGAGTCGGCGTTGATCTTGACGTCGGCGATCGTGCGCAGCCGCGCGAGCGCGCTGGGCGCAATCGGCTGGGTGACGAAGACGCGCGGTTTGCCGCTCACCGCTGCCACCGTACGATGCCGGCGACGCCGTCGACGGCGCATTGCGCGCCGTCCGGAATTTTGCGGGTGGCGCCAAGCACGCCGAGCACCATCGGAATGCCGCGCTCGCGCGCGAGCGAAGCGAGATGCGAGGTGGAGCCGCCGAGCTCGGCCACAACGCCAGCGACCTTCGGCAGGATCTGGCTGAGCGCAGGTCCCGCCACGCGCGTGACCAGGATGTCGCCCGGCCCCACCCGCTCCAATTCGCATTCGCAATTCACCACCACCGCGCGGCCGGAACCCCAGCCGATGCCGGCGGGATGGCCGTTGATGCCGGGGTGACGCAGCCAGATCTCGTCGGGCACGATCGCCGGCTCGACATGCAGTGGCCGCGACTGCAGCAGCTTGAAGCCGACCTCGTCCAGCGCCCACTCGATCTCGACCGGCTGGCCGGCGAGTTGCTCGCATTTGCGCAGCAGGCGTCCGAGCGTGACGGCTTCGCCGGGCGTCAGACTCGGCTCGCTCACCAATTCGTCGGGCACCAACTGCGGCGCCGATTCGCCGTGCGCGCAGACGTCGCGATGACTTTTGCGACCGGCTTCGACCGTGCGCAGGAACCCGTTCTTGGACAGCACGATACGGTCCGGCACCACCTCGCCCTGGGCGATCGCCGAGCCTAGCCCCCAGGTGGCCGAAATCAGCATCTGGCCTTCCGAGGTCTCGCTCAAGCCGCCGCCCGATGCGCTCGCGGCAATCAGTGGCTGGATCAACACGCCCATCGCGGTGTCGGCCGGCGACAATTCATGATTTTCCATGTAGCGTCGCGCGTGCGAGGTCCACAACGCCGCCCAGCAGGCGCGCACCGCGGTGAGGAATTCGGTTTCGTCGTTGAGCCCGAGGAAGCTTTCGAACTGGCCGGCGAAATTGGCGCCCTTGCGGTCTTCGAGCAGCGCCGAGGAACGCACCGCACCGAGCGAACCATCGGACCGCGTCGCGCGCCAGGCCGCCAGCAAAGGTTCGAGAATCTCCGGCGCAATCGGCTTCTCGTAGAACGCCAGGCGGATCGCGATCGAGAGCCGGCGCGAGGTCGACCGGTCATCCTCATTGAATTGGGTATGTAACTTGCTGTACTGGGCGAGCAAGCCATCGATGCCGAGATGGCGCGCCTGATGATGATAGGCCTGCGCCGTGAGTGCGAAACCACCCGGCGTCGGCAAACCAGCCTGCGTTAACGCCGCCAGATTAGCCGCCTTCGGCCCGACTTTTTCAGGGTCGGTGGCGGCGGGGTCGCTGAGCGGGAGGATGAACGCGGTCATCGTGGCTGTCATGCGACTTTATACTCGTCATGGCCGGACTTGTCCCGGCCATGACGATAAGGAACGCAATGCTTCACGAAACGGGATCCCCGGGTCTTGGCGCTTTCGCGCCGGTCCGGGGATAATCTCGGCAAAAAGGCCGAGGTCACTTCACGTGATCGCCGTAGCCCGGCAGCGGATCGACGACGGTGATCTGCTTGACCGGGAAGTTCGACACGATCTCGATCTCGTTCTTCTTCACGATCAGCATTTCCTCGATGCGCACGCCGTAGCGGTACTTCTTGCCGTGCTGGGTTTCGAGCGCGAAGGTCATGCCTTCCTGGATGTCGATCGGATGATCGAGCGACCAGATGCGCGAGATCACCGGCGGATCGTATTGCGCAAGGCCGAGCCCATGGCCCCACAAATTGGCGGCGGCCTGGTCCTCGTCCTCGTAGCCCCAGGTCTCCTGCGCGGACGGCCACTTCAGCGCGATGTCGCGCGTGGTGGCGCCGACCTTCACCGCGCCGATCGAGTCGTACAGCCACTCAAGCGCGGTGCCGTAGGTGTCCTTCTGTTCCTGGCTCGGCTCCTTGCCGACGCAATAGGTGCGGTAATAGCAGGACTTGTAACCATTCCAGGTGAGCGCGGCCAAATCCATGAACACGATATCGCCGGGCTGGATGATGCGGTCGGAGAAGTTGCGCCAGTTCGGCCAGGTGTTCGGGCCGGACGACACGATCACGTCCTCGACGTCTTCCATGCCCGGAATGTTGTAGAGATATTCCATCAGATGCGCGGTGACCTGGTTCTCGGTAACGCCGGGGCGCAGGAACTTCATGCACTCCCAGTGCGTGGCGTCGCCGATGGCGCCGACGATGCGGAAACATTCCTGCTCGTCCGGGCTCTTGACCGCGCGCGCTTCCATCATCGGGGTCATGCCGTCGACCCAATTGATGTTCTTTTCCTTGAAAACCTGAATCATGTTGATGTCGACGAAGTCGACGCCGAGCTTCTGCCCGGCGACGCCATTGTCCTTCATCGCCTTGATGACGGCATTGGCAAACTTGTTCACCTGCATGATAGAGGCGGGACCGGCCGCGCCCTTGATCCAGGCGAACGAGTGCCGCACGTTTTCCTTCGGTAGCCACGGCGAGTGGCGCTCGACCTGCATGCCGATGTCGCCCTGCTCGAACAATATTGGCCGGCCGTCGCCGCACAGCATGGCGTAGCGCAGGCCCGGCTTGAGTCGGCACCAGCCGGGGGTCAGCGTGGCGGTGATGTAGCGAACGTTCTCGTCGTACATGCAGAGCACGGCGCCGAGACCGTGCTTCTTCATCATCGCGCGGGCGCGCTCAATGCGATATTCGCGCAGCCGGTCCCAGTTGACCCGCTGCTGCCAATCCATTCCCGCGATGCCGAAATTCGCAACACCCATGGTTATCCTCCCGACCGGCGCGCAGACCGCGCCGTTACGTTGCTGACTTGCGAAATCCTAAGCCAGTTGGCAACTCAAGAAGAAATAATATCTTTTGCGTTCGTTCATTAAATTTTCTAATAGAGGCGGGTCATGCGTAATATCCCCCTGCGACAGGTCCGGGCCGTCATAGCGGTATGTGAGGAGGGCTCCTTCACGCGTGCGGCCGAGCGGGAAAACGCAACACAATCAGGCATTTCGCAACATGTGGCGGCGGTCGAGCGCAAGCTCGGCGTCAAGCTGTTCGAGCGCGCGGCCGGGCGCGTGACGCCAACGCCGGCCGGCATGCGCTACTACAAAAGCTGCGTCGAAGCGGTCGGCGCGCTGGAAAACGCCGCCGAGCAGGCGCGTGCCCTCGCCGGCCAGGTCACCGGCGACTTGCGCATTGGGCTGATGCCGACTTTCACCCGCGCGGTGCTGGCGCCGGTGCTGGAGGATTTCGTACCGCGTTGCCCCGAGGTGCGCCTGCACATCGTCGAAGGCTATAGCGGGTCGCTCACCGACATGGTGCTCGACGAAGAGCTCGACTTCGCGGTGGTGCCGGCCTTCGAGGGCACCATCGGACTGAAATCGCGCCTGCTGGTGCGCGACCGCGAGATGCTGATCTCTGGTCCGCGCCGGGGTTTTGCGCCACTGGCGCCGCTGCGGCTCGCCGAATGCGCGCCGCTGAAATTCGTGGTGCCGGGGCCGGACAATATCCGCCGGCGCAATCTGGAAACCTATTTCCAGAGCCACGGCGTCGAAGTCGCGGCCATGCTGGAAATGGATGCCATGATCGCCACGCTCGAATTCGTCGCCCGCACTGACTACGTGACGATCCTGCCGAGCGTGATCTCGATCAACGACGTCGGCCGCGGCGAGCTGATCGTTAATCCGATCGTTGCACCCGAGCTGCACGCCGAGTTCGTGGTGATCCAGCCGACAAGGCGCACATTGTCGACCCAGGCGCGACTGTTCCTCGAACGCTTCGAGCAGGAGGTGTCGCATATTCATGCGGTGTGGGACGATACAATCGCGGGAACGAAACGGCGGAAAATATCCGCGTAACGCGCCGGCTTGCTGCGGCTATGATTGCGTAAGGAGAACTTCCGATGAATTCTTCGCCGCTCGTCTCCACCGCTTGGCTTGAGGATCATCTCGCCGACCCAGACCTTCGCATCATCGAGGTCTGCAACATCCGCGACGACAAGATTTATCGCGTAGGCCACATCCCGGGCGCGCTGTGGTTCTATTGGAAAACGGCGTGCTGGCACGAAACGAACCGCGATTTCATCACGCCCGCCGCCATGGCGGACATGTTCGGACGCCTGGGTATCGGACCGCAGTCGACCGTCGTGCTGTACGGCGATCCCGTTCAATTCGGCAGCTACGCCTTCTGGGCCTTCACCATGGCCGGGCATGCGAAGCTGCGGCTGCTCGACGGCGGCCGCCGCAAATGGGTCATGGAAGGACGGCCACTGTCGCAGGCCGTGCCGCGCTTTTCCGCGGTCCCCTATCCGGCGCCGGCGGCGGTGCCGTCGTCGATGCGGATCGGCCGCGACAATGTGCGCGAGCATCTGCGGGAGCCGCGGCGGCTGTTGCTCGACTTCCGTTCGCCGGAGGAATACTCAGGCGAGCGCGTCTCCGACTATTCCTTCAAGACCGATCACGGCGCCGAGCGAACCGGGCGCATCCCCGGCGCCGTCCATCTTTATTTCAAGGAGCTGCTGAACGAAGACGATTCGTTCAAGTCACCCAGCGAGCTTCGTCGCGCCTTTGCCAGCGCCGGCGTTGCTCCGGAAAAATTCGACGAGGTTGTCTGCTATTGCCGGCTGAGCCATCGCGCCACCATCGGCTGGCTCGCGCTCGGCCAAATTCTCGGCCTGCCCAACGTCAAGATCTACGACGGCTCGTGGACCGAATGGGGCAGCATCGTCGGCTTCCCGATCGAGAAGTAGCGCGTTTTTTTGCGCATTATCTTTTCCGAAAACCGGTTCCCATCCCCGATCAGGTCGAGGACATGCTTTTCGGGATCATGCGCTAGCCGGGCGCGGTCTTGCGCTGATAGGCTTCGATCTTGTCGCGCAGCGCCGGCGGCAGCGGCACCGGCTTGCGCGTCTCGAGCGACATCATGGCGGTGACCATGTGGGCACGCAGCCGCTCAAGCCCGTCCAGATGGCAGACGATGCACATCGTCAGCGACGAGCGCCCGACCTTTTCGATCAACAAGGTCAAGTTGATCGCCTCGCCCATCCGGCTCGGGATCTTGAAGTCGCAATCAAGGTGGACGAAGGGGAAGCCGTACTTGCTGCCCATCACCAGGTCGGCATAGTCGTAGCCGAGCTCTTCCTTGTACCAGTCTTCGATCAACCCGTTGAAGATGTCGAAGTAATGCGGGAAATAGACGATGCCGGCGGGGTCGCAATGCGAAAACCGCACGGGAACGCTGCGGGTGAAGGCGCCGCTTGGCGGCACGAAGCGATCCTGGAGCATAAGATTCCGTCCTGATACGGGGGCGTTGCGCGGCTTGATGCTAGCGCATTCCGCTTTATTGAATTAGCCCGCCAGGACCCTTTTGCCCATTTTTGCGACCGCACGGCCAATCAATTCGGCGTAAGCATCGATCGGATAGGGTCTGCCGGTGAAATATCCCTGCACCTCGTCACAGCCTTCCTGCGCCAGGAACGCGAGTTGCGTTTCCGTCTCGACGCCTTCGGCGAGAACCGGAATATTCAGGCTGTGACAGAGCGTGATGATCGCCCGAACGATCGCCATCGAATGATGATTGTGCTCCAGGTCGCCGACAAATGTCCGATCGATCTTGATCTTTTCGAATGGGAATGCGTGCAGATACGATAGCGACGAATATCCCGATCCGAAATCGTCCAATGCGACGTGGATGCCGAGCGACCTCAGCTTGCGCAAGATCGACACCGCGCGTGAGAAGTCGTCGATCAATACGCCTTCGGTGATTTCCAATTCGAGTCGTTCCGGCTTTAAGCCGGTTTCGAGCAGGACCGAATGCACGAGGTTCGGCAAGTCGCCGTGATGGAATTGAACCGGAGAGATATTCACGCCGACTTTAAGCGGCTTCGCCCAGGAAGCCGCTTCTCTGCAGGCTTCGCGCAAGATCCATTCGCCCAGGGGAATGATGAGGCTGCTTTGCTCGGCAACCGGAATGAACGTGCCGGGCGGGACCATACCACGCTTCGGACATTGCCAGCGAACAAGCGCTTCGAAGCCGATAACTTTGTCCAGCCCGATCGTGTGCTGCGGCTGATAATGCAAAAACAGATCGCCGCGATCCAAAGCTGCCCGCAGGTCTATTTGCAATTCGCGCCGCTCACGCAGGCGGGAGCCGAGCTTGGCCTCGAAAAACCGCACCGACCCGCGCACTTCGGATTTGGCCTGGTAAAGCGCGGCGTCGGCATTGGCGATCAGCGCTTTCGCGTCCGTGCCATCGGCGGGGAAAGTCGCGACGCCAATACTCAAGCCGACCTGTATTCGGTGCCCATCGACCACAAAGTCGGATTTAAAGGCTGCTAGGAAACGTTCGCCGAGCGTCTCGGCTGAATCCGGTAGCGCGTTGCTTTCCAAGACCAGGATGAATTCGTCACCGCCGATACGGGCGAGATAGGCGCCTTCGGCGGCCGTTTGCAGACGGCGGGCCGCTTCGCGCAGAAGCCCGTCGCCGACCAGATGGCCGTAGACGTCGTTGGCCTCCTTGAAGCGGTCGAGGTCGAGACACATGACGGCGAATTGCGTGCCGCTTTTCGAGGCATTTTCAAACGTCGCGGCAAGATGCTCCAGAAACGATGCCCTGTTTGGGAGATTGGTCAAAGAATCGTTGTGCGCCAGATACGAGATCCGTTGTTCCGCGCGCCGGCGTTCGGTGACGTCGTCAAGGACAGTCAATAGATATTGTGGCAGGCCATTTTCGTCCCTGATAGCGGTCTTTTTGGCCGTCACCAGACGAACTCCGTTGCGCGCCGTCGGGATCTGATGTTCGGGGGTGGAGACGACTTGGTCGGATTGCAGCGTTTCGTTGTCCGACCGCACGACGATATCGGCACGCTCGGCCGTATATATTTCGTGCGCGGTTTTTCCAATCAGCTCGCTGCGCAAATCGCCCGTAAGCTCTTCGTACGCCCGATTGAACAGCGTAAACCGGTTCGCATGCGTGTCCTCGCCTAGGCCCTGCACGTCCCTCACGACAATAGGGACCGGGACATGCTCGATGACGGCATCGAGAAATATCTTGGTTCGGCGAAGCTCGCGTTCGGTCTCTTTGGTCTTGCTAATATCGTGGATGGCGGCCAGCCGAGCGTTTTGGCCGTTGTAAGTCAGCGCTTTTGAACAGATCGCGACGTCGATAACTGTCCCATCCGCCTTGATGTGCTGACCGATATTTTCCAAAAACTGGTCGTCCGCAAGGCTGTGCATAAATTCCACGAAACGCGCACGATCCTCGTTCGGCCTCAGGTCGGTGACCGTCAACGACCTGAATTGCTCGCGGCTGTAGCCGTAATGCGCGATGGCGGCCTCGTTGATGGCAAGGAACCGCAAGCTCTCCCGGTCGATAACCCACATCGGAACCGGGTTGCCTTCGAACAGCAGACGGAACGATTCCTCCCGGTTTCTTGCCTCGGTGATATCCTGGTGCGTGGCGACCCATCCGCCATTGCCCATCGGACGGTGGGCGACCGCGACGTATCGTCCGTCCCGCAGCCGATTGATGGTTTGGTATGCCTGGTTGACCGATACTTCGTTAAGCCGATCCCGAATGTAGGTCTCAAAGTCTTCCGGCGCATTTCCGGTGGCGATTCTGTGCTCCAGAATCGTGTGAAGCGGTGTGCCGGGTTTTGTCTGCTCATCGTCCAAGCCGTATATGTCAGCATATTGCTTATTGCAGATGATCAAGCGCTGCGACGCATCGAACATGCAAAC
>DAIMKK010000076.1:0-9422 GCA_036721745.1 Pseudolabrys sp.
CTGCAGTGGTGGATAGTCTGAAAGTGCTTGACCTCAAATGGCCGATTAGAGAAGCCGACATTGATGTCTTTTTTGGCCAAAGTCCTTCCACATTTCCGTGAAACCTTAGGCATGTACCGCACCTGATCTTGCGGGGCACAACGTATTCTCAACGAGCGACTTATCGTAAGCGAATGATAAAGGTCGCATGTTCGTGTCCGCTGATGCGTGCGGAATAAGAAAACCCTTAAGTCCCTATTGGGAGCTAAGCCATGCCACAGTTTGACCCTCAACTCATCCAAGTTATGAGGAACGCGCTTGAAGAAGTGATGACAAGAGTGCCCTTGGAACACTCAACATCGGCAGCAAAGGTTTATCTCGCCGAATGTATTCTGAAGGCTGCTGCTCAAGGGCATATAAGCTATAATGAACTGGTCGCTGCGGCTGCTGATCAGATACAGGTGGCAATATCGCTGTTCACCTGAACAAACTCGACGATGGATATGCTGCCACTTCCGCTCCGGGCACAGACATTGTCGCGTCAGTCGCCAAGGGATCAGGCACGCAGCCCCAAAGACGTTCCATGTAGAGTCCAGGACAGCCGACGCTCACAATTCTAGGAAGCATGTCGGCGGGGACCTGTATCAAATTGCTCATGCACGCCGCGGGGCCAATAGCGTTAGCGGCTCAAATTGCTTACAGCCTTGCCTCAATTTGAGAGTAAAAATGGGACCCGGCGTACACAGCCACACTGGCGTGAATTCGCTTAGCGCCGGGGAGGATGGTCAATTTGCAGTCCGTTGCAACAAATTCCGTCGTGAAGCCCTTACGCGCGACGCCAGCAGCGACCGCCATGGCGCCTGATATCGCCTCCGCATCCATCCCCGATACGCTTTCGACGTTGCATGTGGACCCCAACGCAGGGCTTGTGCGCGCGGAAGTGGACATCCGTCGGAAGGAGTACGGCTACAATGAAGTGGCCGTGCAAAAAGGGCATCCGGTCCTCGCATTTCTCGCGAAGTTCTGGGGCCTGTCGGCGTGGATGCTCGAACTGATCATGGTGCTGTCGCTGGTCCCCGGCGATATCATCCGTGTGCGCCCCGGCGACATCATCCCGGCGGACGTGAAGCTCCTCAGCGGAGCATTGGGCGTTGATCAATCGGCGCTGACCGGAGAGTCCAGGGACGCAGAAAAGGCGCCGGGCGACGTGCTTTCATCTGGGTCGATCGTGCGCCGGGGCGAAGGCAATGGTGTGGTCATGCTGACCGGGGCGAAGACCTATTTCGGCCGCACCACGGAACTGGTGCAGCAGGCACGACCGAAACTGCATATCGAGGCGGTGGTGGCTAAGGTGGTCCGCTGGCTGTTCGTCATCGTGGGCGCATTGCTCGGCGTGGTGGTCGTGTTGTCGCTGGTCCGCGGCGCGCCGCTCATCGAGATGGTCCCGCTCATGCTCGTCCTGTTGATGAGTGCGGTTCCGGTGGCGCTTCCGGTCATGTTCACGGTCAGCATGGCCGTCGGGTCAAAGGAGTTGGCGAAGCGCGGCGTGCTCGTCACACGCCTCAGCGCTGCGGAAGATGCCGCGACGATGGACGTGCTGTGTGTCGACAAGACCGGCACGATCACGATGAACCAGCTGGCCGTCACCGGCGTGATACCGCTGGAGCACGCGACCGAATCCGACGTGCTGTTTGCCGGCGCCCTCGCTTCGCAAGAAGCCAACCAGGATCCGATCGACTTGGCCTTCCTGGCTGCGGCGAAAGAGAAGCACATCTTCGACGGCGTGCCTGTGGTCACGCCGATTTCGTTCGCGCCATTCGATGCAAAGAGTCGGCGGACGGAAGCCGTGGTCGAACAAAATAGGCAGCGGCTGCGCGTGATGAAAGGTGCCGTGCGAACCATCGCCCAGGCCTGCGGCCTAAAGTCCGCTGCGATCGAGGCGCTGGAGGGTCGCGTCGCCGAAGCTGCCCTCAAAGGCTACCGGACGCTGGCCGTCGCGCGCGGCACCGAGACTGGCCTTCCCGTAATAGTCGGACTGGTGTCGCTGTATGATCCGCCGCGACCGGACGCCAAGCAGTTGATCGCGTCGCTGCGCGGCCTCGGCGTCGCGGTGAAGATGCTCACCGGCGACGCGCTAGCGGTTGCGAGTGAAATCGCGCGCGGCGTTGGCTTGCCCAACATCCGGCGGGTGGCGGACCTGAAGGCCGCCGGCGGTAAGCCCGGCAACGAGGCGGTCGATCTGTTGGCTGGCGCCGACGGTTTCGCCGAGGTTTTTCCGGAAGATAAATACATCGTGGTGCAGCATCTACAGGCGGCCGGGCACGTGACCGGCATGACGGGCGACGGCGTCAACGATGCACCCGCGCTGCGCCAGGCCGAAGTGGGCATCGCTGTCAGCACCGCGACCGATGTTGCCAAGGGCGCTGCCAGTGTGGTTCTGACCGAGGCGGGACTCACCAACATCGTGGCGTTGGTCGAGCAGGGCCGAACCATTTACCAACGCATTCTAACCTGGATCATCAACAAGATCAGCCGCACCATCCTGAAGGCAGCCTTCGTGGCGATCGCTTTCGTAATCACCGGCAAGTTCGTCGTCTCCGCCTTTGCGATGCTGCTTCTGGTCTTCATGACAGACTTCGCAAAGATCGCGCTAGCCACCGACCACGTTCAACCGTCCAAGAAGCCCGAGACGTGGAACATCGGAGGTTTCATCACGGTGTCGGCGGCGCTGGGCGTCGCGATGGTCGTCGAAGCGCTTCTCCTCCTTTACATTGTCTGGTCAAGTTTTGGTTTGGCGACAAACAACAATGCCCTTTATACCTTCAGCTTCCAGACACTGCTCTATTTCGGCATATTCTCTATCATATCCGCGCGGGAGCGACGGTGGTTCTGGACTACGATGCCGAGTAAGACCCTCATCGGGGCCCTCACGCTGGACGCGCTAGTGGGCACCACCCTGACATTCGTTGGGCTCCCCGACCTCATGCCATTGCCGTGGTGGCAGACGCTCGCAATCTTAGGCTATGCGATGGTCTCGTGCCTTGTCGTGAACGACGCCGTCAAGGTTAGCATGATCAGGTGGCGCGTTCCGTTGGCGGTAGCTTAGAAAGCGAATATTTCCATTTGCACGATCACCTCTATTGCACAGCCTGCATCGATCCCGCTCAACAGGAGCATGGGTTGCTGCAAGCAATAGCGCTCGCTTGCAATGCGCCGGTCAGCGCGTGGCCGGCGGGCACTCGAACGCGGAACCGGTCTTCAGGCCTAGCTTGCGGAAGATGATGGCTGCCGGGCAGAACCCGGTGAAAGCGGCCTGGAACAGGTTTGCTCCGACAAAGGCAGTGAGAAGCAGCCAATAGGGGCTGACCAGCCAGGCAAGCGCGAGGCTGAGCAGAACCAATGTGCCGGCTAGGGTGAGAACTGCACGATCGATGTTCACGGCGGACCTCCTCATTAAAGGGCTGAAATTCGGGACAGTACCCATGCCGCGGGCACTGACCGCCAGCTGGGCAATCTCCGCTCAGCGGCATTGACTATATATACTATAGTACGTATATTCGCAACTATGAAAATACAAGTCAATGACATGCTCCCTGCGGCGGACGAGGCGAGCGCGCTGCTAAAGGCTCTCGCCAACCGGCACCGTCTGATCATTATCTGTCAGTTGCTCGAAAAAGAACGCTCGGTAGGTGAATTGGCCGCCCTGCTGAAAATCCGCGACTCGACCGTATCGCAGCATCTGGCCTTGCTGCGAAAGGACGGGCTGGTCACGGCCCGCCGCGACGGGCAAACCATCTGGTACTCGATCGGTAGCGCTCCAGCGCGCGAACTGGTCCGCACTCTCTATCGGGTCTATTGCGCGCCGGCTTCCGCCTGCGTGCCGAAGCTACGCCGCAAGACGGCGCGCGTGACGTGACGTCAGAATCTTGCGCAAAATCAATGACAATTTTCGCGGTCCGCGAGACATGCGTCAGTCGTCGATGCGGATCATCCAAACGACCGAGGAACAGACCGATGCGAAGCGGTATTGTCGTAGCGGCTCTGCTCGCGCTGTTTGCGCACCAAGCACTCGCCGACGAAACCTTCACAGTCGCGCCGACGACAGTAGCCGACGAAAAGGCGGTCTTCGCCACGGTCGAAAGCGCCAATGTGGTGCCGGCGCGCGCACGCATCGGCGGCACGGTGGTGGAACTCGCGGTGAAGGAGGGTGATGGGGTCAAGCAGGGTCAGGTCGTCGCGACCATCGGCGACGAGAAGCTCGCGCTGCAGATGAAGTCGCTCGATGCGCAGATTGCCGGCCTCGAAGCTCAGTTCGCCCAGGCGCAAGGCGACCTTACCCGCGGCGAAGATCTGTTCTCGCGCGGAACCATTCCGAAGACCCGGCTCGATGAGGCGCGTACCGCCTTCAATGTTGCGACCAATGCGCTGAAGTCGCGCACTGCCGAACGTTCGGTCATCCAGCAGCAGGTCACCGAAGGCAGCGTACTCGCGCCGACCTCGGGCCGCGTCTTGAAGAAGCCAGTGACGACCGGCACCGTCATCCTATCGGGTGAAACCGTTGTTACCGTAGCGGAACAAAATTTTATCCTGAGACTGCGGGTGCCGGAACGGCATGCCCGCTTTCTCAAGGCCGGCGATCCAGTGCGGATTGACGGTGAAGAACTCGGCAAAAGCGGCGCGCAATTCGGCACCATCCGCCTGGTCTATCCGCAGATTGAAGATGGCCGTGTGATCGCCGATGCGGTGGTCGCAGGTCTAGGTGAATATTTCGTCGGCGAGCGCATCCGGGTGTGGGTATCGGCCGGTGAGCGTACCAGCTTCATCGTGCCGGGATCATTCATCAGCACTCGCTTTGGCATTGATTACGCCCGCATTCGTAACGACGCCAAGACCTTGAACGATGTGCCGGTGCAACGGGGCCGCGAGCTGCCACGCCCCGGGATGCCCGATGCCCTGGAAATCCTTTCAGGACTGAAGGCCGGCGACGAATTGGTGCGGCCGTGAATCTTGGATTATCGGGACGCCTCACCCAGGCCACACTCCGGTCGCCGCTGACGCCGTTGTTCCTGCTGGCGGCACTCGCGGTTGGGTTGATCGCGCTCCTCAGCATCCCGCGCGAGGAGGAGCCGCAGATCAGCGTGCCGATGGTCGACATTCGCATCAACGCCGACGGCCTCAAGGCGCCGGATGCGGTCGAACTGGTGACCAAGCCGCTCGAAGCCATCATCAAAGGCATCGATGGGATCGAGCACGTTTACAGCCAGACGGTCGACGATCGTGTCATGGTGACGGCGCGCTTTCTCGTCGGCACCAATTCCGACGATGCGATCCTGCGGGTGCACGAGAAAATTCGCGCTAATCTGGATCGCATCCCGGTCGGAATTCCCGAACCGCTGATCGTCGGACGCGGCATCAGCGACGTCGCCGTCGTGGTGCTCACGCTGTCGCCCAAACCGGAAGCGGCGGCGCGTTGGAACGACAAAGACCTCTATGAGCTTGCAGACCAGTTACGCTCCGAACTGGTGAAAACCGACAATGTCGGGCTCACTTACATTTCCGGCGGCAATCCGCAGCAGATCCGCGTCGAACCCGATCCGGAGAAGCTCGCGCTCTTTGGCGTCACGCTGCAGCAACTGGTCGCGAAAGTTCGCGACGCCAACCGATCGTTCCAGGCCGGTTCCGTGCGCGACAACGGCGCGATGCGCGAAGTCGCGGCGGGGCAGACGCTCGCCGGCATTCCCGATATCGGGCTCTTGCTCGTTGCCACGCGCGACAGCCGTCCAGTCTACGTCCGCGATGTAGCATCGGTTGTCATTGGTCCAAGCCCGCAAGAACACCGCGTGTGGATGGATACGCCGGGGAAGGATAGTCATTGGGACCGTGTTCCGGCGGTCAGCGTCGCCTTTGCCAAGCGCGCCGGCGCCAATGCCGTGGTAGTGGCTGAGCAGTTGCTGGCGCGCTTGCAGAGCGTGGAAGGACGGTTGGTCCCTCCGGACGTCAAAGTGACGGTGACGCGCGACTACGGGGAAACCGCCAATGACAAGGCGAACGAACTCCTGTTCCACCTCGCCCTCGCAACCATGTCGATCGTCGTGCTCATCGCCTTTGCCATCGGCTGGCGCGAGGCGCTGGTCACCTTGGTTGTTATCCCGACCACCATTCTGCTCACGTTGTTCGCCTCCAAGGTGATGGGTTACACCATCAACCGCGTCAGCCTGTTCGCGCTCATCTTCTCGATCGGCATCCTGGTCGACGACGCCATCGTGGTGATCGAGAACATCGCCCGGCATTGGGCGCTGAAGGACGGCCGCAGCCGCCTCCAGGGCGCGATCGAGGCGGTGGCCGAAGTCGGCAATCCGACCATCGTCGCCACCTTGACGGTGGTGGCGGCGCTGCTGCCGATGCTGTTCGTTTCGGGCCTGATGGGGCCTTACATGGCGCCGATCCCGGTCAACGCGTCGGCGGCGATGTTGTTCTCGTTCTTCGTCGCCATGGTGATAGCGCCCTGGCTGATGCTACGCCTGCATCCGGAAGGACGCCCGGTGCACGAACACGAGGCAGCGCACGGCGAGGGCATTCTCGGGCGTCTTTATCGTCGCATGGCCAACCCGGTCGTGCGCTCACGCCGCTCGGCCTGGACGTTCCTGATCGCGGTCGGGGTGGCGACCTTGGTGGTGTGCGTCCTGTTCGCCACTAAGAACGTCACGGTCAAGCTGCTGCCGTTCGACAACAAGTCGGAACTGGCCGTGGTCGTCGATCTGCCCGAGGGCGCGACGCTGGAAGACACCGAGCGCACACTATTCTCGATCGCTGGCGTTGCGCGGCAACTGCCGGAAATCCGCTCGATCGAAACCTATGCCGGCACGCCGGCGCCGTTCAATTTCAACGGCCTGGTCCGCCACTATTATGTGCGCGAATTGCCTGAGCTGGGCGAACTGCATCTCAATCTGGCGCCGAGCGGTGAACGGGCGCGCGCCAGTCATGCCATCGCGCTCGATCTGCGCGGACGACTGAAGGCGATTGCCCTGCCGGCAGGCACGGTTGCCCGCGTGGTGGAAGTTCCGCCGGGGCCGCCGGTGTTGGCCACGCTGCTCGCCGAGGTTTATGGGCCGAGCTCAACGGAACGCCGCGCCGTGGTCGCTGAATTGAAGAAGCTCTTCGCTTCGGTGCCCTATATTGTCGACATCGACGATTCGATCGGCCAGCCGCGACCGCGCCTGCGGATATCGATCGATCAGGATCGCCTCGAATTCTTCGGTGTCGAACAGCGCGACGTGTATGACACCATCGCAGCGCTATTCGGCGGCACCGCCGTCGGCTATTCGCACCGTGGCGAAGGCCGCAACCCGATCGAGATCGTGGTGCGGCTGCCCAAACGCGATCTGTCGTGGAGCGAGCTAGTGGCCTCCACGCCGGTTCCCGCCAACAGCGTCCCGGGCAACAAGACCGTGGTCGAACTCGGCGACGTGGTGCGCGTGACCAAGGAATTGGGTTCGCCGACCATCTTTCGTCGCGACGGACGCTTCGCCGACATGGTGATGGCGGAACTGGCGGGCGCTTACGAGGCCCCGATCTACGGCATTCTCGATGTCGACAAGCGTATCGAGGCGCATGACTGGGGCGCGCTCGCCAAGCCGGCGGTTCGCTTCCACGGCCAGCCGGATGACGAAAGCAAGCCGGCGATCCTGTGGGACGGCGAGTGGGAGATCACCTACGTAACCTTCCGCGATATGGGTGCCGCCTTCGCGGTGGCCATTGTCGGCATCTATATCCTGGTCGTTGCGCAATTCGGAAGTTTCAAGCTACCGCTGGTGATCCTCACGCCGATTCCTCTCACTTTGATCGGCATCGTGATAGGGCATTGGCTGTTCGGCGCGCCGTTTACCGCAACCTCGATGATTGGGTTCATTGCGCTCGCCGGCATAATCGTGCGCAACTCGATCCTGCTCGTCGATTTCATACGCCATGGCGCGGGGCAGGGAAAAGCTTTGCGCGAGGTGCTGCTGGAAGCCGGCGCGGTTCGCTTCAAGCCGATTCTCTTGACCGCGCTTGCGGCCATGATCGGAGCGGCAACGATTCTCCTCGACCCGATTTTCCAGGGCCTGGCGATCTCGCTGTTGTTCGGTCTGGCGTCGTCCACCTTGCTGACGGTGCTGGTGATCCCGGCCATATACGTCGTGTTGCGAGATGCGGACAAAGTGCTTCGATAATGTCGAGTTTGGAAATGACTGTTCTTGGCAGCGCCTCGCATCAGACGTTACTCCCGTTCAAGCTGACTGGACTAAGGCCGACGACGTTGTCGCCGCATATCTGCAATCGTTCGGGCGCTACGGTCTTCCGTTCAATGCCGTGTGCGGACCAAGGGCGCCGAACGATCTCGTTCTTCCCGAGCTTCTCACCTAGGAGGCGGTTCTAGCCGTCTTCGACCTCGCTTCCTCTAAAAGCTCGTCACACTAAACGGACCAACGCGTCATGAAGATCAGGCTCGTCTCATTTCTCGCCGCTTCTCTGTCTCTGGCCGGCGTCGGGGCCGCCACCCTGCAACCGTCGGCCGCCAATGCGCAAGCGGCCGACGACAGCATGCTGAGCCGGGAGAGTGTCTTGCGCGACCCGGATATACCGGTAATGGGCAATCCGAGAGGCGACATCACCATCGTCGAGTATTTCGATTATCGGTGCCCCTATTGCAAGAAAGTGAATCCCGAGCTGCAGAAAGCCGTTCGTGAGGATGGGCAAGTTCGCCTCGTCTTTAAGGACTGGCCGATCTTTGGTGACGTCTCGATCTACGCCGCCAGGCTCGCGCTCGCCGCCAAATATCAGAACAAGTACTCAGAAGCCCACGAGGCGCTGATTGCCGTCAAGGGGACCCTAACCGAGGCGAATGTCCAAACAACTCTGGCTCAGGCCGGCATCGACGTGGACGTTGCCATGCGCGACCTTGCCACGAATCGAAACGCCATTGACGCGTTATTGGGGCGTAACCACGCGCAGGCGGTCGCCTTCGGGTTTCAAGGCACCCCTGCATTCATCATCGGCCATTTCCGCATCCCGGGAGCGCTTGATGCCGCGACCTTCAAGCAGGCCATTGCCGACGCGCGCGCGGCCCAACAGCGCAAATGATTGTAGTTTAACGCCGGAAGGCACCCAATTCATGCCGCCTACTGCGCACATCCCAAGTACATGTACGTCATCAGACGTGGCCCGTGGGCATATTCCGTTCGAAGCTCGGTCACCGGCTCAATCGTGCAGCCACCGCGCCTTGAAATCCGCCATCGCCTGCTCGCGGCTCGCGGCGTACGCAAATCGGCCGACCATTGGCCGCTCGGGCTTTTAGGGCTGATTGTACAGGCCGCTCCATTAAGCGTAACACTGTAGCGCGATTTCCGCGGCGTGAACTGGCTCACACTTGACAGAACAGAACTCGACTACATTCCCTGAGAATT